>CALFWP010000078.1 GCA_937927905.1 uncultured Neomegalonema sp. | reverse complement strand
CGCACGCATTCGTGTCATCACAGCCGCCCCTGTATCGGCCGTGACCTCAGACGCCACAGCACGATTGAGCGATTCGGTTTCGGCCACAACAGCATTCAGGGCCGCACGGCAGGTCGCAACAGTTTTACGCGATTCGGATACGTGCTCTTCCTGCGATTCCCGCTCGCTGATGCAGCGGGTGATCCGGTCGGGAGCATCCGTGAACGCGGCACGCGCCATTTTATCCGCCGCCTGCGCCGCAGTAAATGAAGCTTCAGCTTCAATAATCGCAGCTTCAAGGCGATCTTTTTCCGGTTTATCTTTTTCCAGACGGGCCATTGATCGGGCCAAAGCACGCTCTGCCTCAGATTTTGCACGCTCTGCCGCATTGCGTTCCGCCGCCGCCGCCGCCGCGCGGGAAGATAACCGGTCCAGTGACGCCTCCGCATCGCTGACAATCGCAGCAGCAGCCTGAGCATCAGCATTCGCCCGGGCAATCTTTGCGGCATCAATGCCCTGCCCCTGTAATGTGGCCTCTTCCGCTTCCAGGTCCGCCAAGGCGCGTGTGGCGTCATGCTCTAACTCGCCCTCGCGCTCCAGATCATGACCGATACGGATGTAATCTTTTTCCAACCGCTCCAGAGTCGCTTTGGCACGGGCGGCATCTTCATCCAGACCGTCACGTTTCGCCGCCAAACGCGCATAAACAGCCTGCGCAACAGCGGATTCTTCACGCAGCGGCGGCAACGCCTCAACCGCTTCGTCCCGTTTTGCGGATGTTTCACCTGCAGTACCGGTGGCACTAGAAACCGCAAACGTTGCGGCATTCAGCGCCGATTGCGCCGCCACCGCATCCGCATCCGCTTCAGCATAACGCAACCAGGCCAAAAGCGCGGCAGCCTCGGCAATATCATCGCTCAGACGCGTATACCGTTCCGCTTGTCTGGCCTGACGGCGCAATGAACCGATTTGCGAATCAAGATGGGACAATACGTCATCGACCCGCAGCAGATTTTCCTCCGCCGCCTTCAGTTTCAGTTCCGCCTCGCGCCGCCGTACATTCAGACCGGACACTCCCGCAGCCTCTTCCAGAAAGCGCCGCCGTCCCGCAGGTTTGGCGGAGATCAGCTCACCAATGCGCCCCTGACGGACCAGCGCCGGAGATTGCGCACCGCTTGCGGCATCCGCAAACAGCATCCGCACATCGCGGGCGCGGGTTTCCTTTCCGTTGACACGATAGGTGGAACCGACATCGCGGGTGATACGCCGCACAACCTCCAGAGTGTCAACGCCGCCGAATTGTGGCGGTGCCAACTGGTCCTCATTGCCGATCATTAATGAAACTTCGGCAAAATTACGCGCCGGCCGGGTTGACGCTCCGGCGAAGATCACATCATCCATACCCTCTCCGCGCATGGATTTTGCCGAGCTTTCCCCCATGACCCAGCGCATCGCTTCCAGCAGATTGGATTTCCCGCAGCCATTAGGCCCTACGACTCCAGTCAGTCCCGGTTGCAACAGCAACTCGGTCGGATCGACAAAGGACTTAAAGCCCGACAGTCTCAGGGTCGTAAATTTCACAGGCGCGTCTCCGGACACCTTCCAACGCATACGGACGGTATCCAGCACTGCGTCAGAGTGTCAACGGCATGTTAAGAAATCACCGCGAAAGAGAGAACCGGAACAGAAAGCTAACATCACAAAGGTCCACGTAACCTTTTGATAAAAATTAAAAAGCCGATCCGAAAACCGGACCGGCCTTGATAAAGGGCACTACGGATAATTGCGTTGAAAGCCCTATCCGGAAAATTTATTCTTCAAGCAGGGAGTCCAGTTTCTCGCGCATTGCCCCGAGCGATGTTGCGCGGAATTTCTCACCGTTGATCAGAACTGTCGGCGTCGAATTCACATCAAACACTTCCTGTCCATTGCGGGCCCGATCCACGATAGACTGACCCAGTGCCTGATCGCTCATGCACTTGTCGATCTGGTCACTGCCAAGGCCGCCAAGCCGTGCCAAACGCTTCAGCTCGTCAAGAATATTATCGGCACCGCGCCATTCAGGTTGTTTGTCCAGGAACAGATCGACAAGTCCGACCATCCGGCGCTCTCCACCGCAGCGCGCAATCACACTGGCCGCAAGGGCAAAATTATCAAGCGGGAAGTCGCGGTAAATAAAACGGATTTTTCCGTTATCGATATAGTCCGGCTTTAGCGGATTATAGATTGTTTTGTGGAAGGATGCACAATGCGGACAGGTTAGTGAAGCATATTCGATCACCGTAACCTTTGCATCGGGTGAGCCTTCAACAACATCACCGGTAAAACCGCCGCTTTCGGTAATCGTACCTGCATACGGTTCCAACGGATCCGCTTCGGACAGTGGAACCACAGCGCCGCTGGCATCCGCAACCTGTACACCGGAAGCTGAGGACGCGGCTTCGCGGGCGGAATTATCGGATTTTGTAGCAAAACTCATCGCCGTGTAGCCGATGACAGCGCATGCGGCGACCAATGCGCCTCCGGTTAATAGTTTTTTACTCATCTGTCTGCTGTCCTGCTGTAAGTTCGTTTTCAAATAGAAGTGTTTTTCGTGGTTTTGACGGCGATATTGCGGCCCAGCCGCTCTAACGCATCCCTGAGATCATCATCCGCAACACCGGAAACAACGGATCTGACGACCCTTTCCTGTTCCGATGTAGGTTGGTGCACGGATGCATTCAATTTCGCGGCGTTAAAAACCTCAGCACCAACCTGTGACAAGCGGATACGTGCTACAGCCCGGTATCCGTAATGGGCATTCACGCGCTCGATAATCGTTTGTTCAAGGTGCTGGGCTTCCAAAGCACGCGCACCGGTTACACCGAGTGTCAGTGTACCGCCCATCCCCTCACGCGCCGCATGACTCAGGCGCAAAGGACGCACCAGTGACGCAATCCCGGCCCCTACAACCACATCCCATTCGGTCAGCAATCGGGATTGTGCAAAACCGCGCTTTGTCAGCGGCGCACGGATCAGATATTTCGCGTGATCACTCAATCGCGAAAATCCACGTTTTGCGTATCGCTTTTTTGCAGCCATAATTTCCGCGCCGTGCTTTTATTCCGTATGAATATCTTAACCGATAGAACTAACGATTGGTAAAACCGAAAATGGCACAGTTTCGTGAACTGTTGTCGCCTGAAGCGACAGCAGCCGAAATTCTTGACTGGTATGACATACATGCGCGCGATCTGCCATGGCGGATTGGTCCTGCGGACAGGGCACACGGTGTGCTTCCGGACCCCTATCGCGTGTGGCTGTCGGAAATTATGCTACAACAAACCACCGTTGCGGCAGTCAAAGCCTATTTTGAGCGTTTTACCGCGCGCTGGCCGGAGGTCTCAGGCCTGGCGAACGCACCATTGGATGACGTGCTCAAAGAATGGGCGGGGCTTGGCTATTATGCGCGCGCGCGCAACCTTCACAAATGTGCGCAAACAGTCGCTCATGATTTCGGCGGCAGGTTTCCGGAGACAGAGGCGGACCTGCTTTCACTGCCCGGCATTGGACCCTATACAGCCGCCGCGATTACCTCGATCGCCTTTGACAGGCGCGCGACCGTGATGGACGGGAATGTTGAGCGGGTGGTTGCACGCCTGTTTGCCGTCGAAGATCCCCTGCCCGGCGCAAAAAAAACACTCTATTTATACGCAAACAGCCTGACACCGGAAAAGCGCCCAGGGGATTACGCACAAGCGGTTATGGATCTGGGGGCGACCATATGCACGCCCCGCAATCCGGCGTGCGGCATTTGTCCGCTGATGCGGCTTTGTAAAGCAAGGGAACACGGGATTGAAACAACGCTGCCCCGTAAAACCCCCAAGAAATCCAAGCCTGTCCACTATGGTACGGCCTGGATCGCACTCCGAGAAGACGGTGCAGTCTTACTGGACCGCCGCCCCGAAAAAGGACTGCTTGGCGGCATGATGGAGGTACCCAGTTCGGATTGGACGGAAGGCGGGCCGGAGGCAGCAGCGGAAAAGACCGCGCCGCTCCGAGGCCCCTGGCAAGATAGCGGAGAGGCCCGCCACACATTCACGCATTTTCACCTGATTCTCTCGGTAAAGCGTGCGACCGGCTTTACTGTAGCCGCTATACCCTCACGCGGGTCCTGGATAGCAAAAGACGAGGTGGCGGGCCAGGCACTGCCGACTGTTATGCGAAAAGTGCTCAAGGCGGGCGGAGTTCTATGACCGGCTTTATTTGTGAGCGTTCCGTGTAAACATTTCAGGCCGATCACAGAATTGCGTTTTTAATATCAACAGACCGGCACGTTTTTCATGCCTATATACTCAATGAAAAGCAAAGGAAGCAGCTATGAACCGCAGAACCGTATTATTCGGACTCGGAGCCGTAAGCATCGGTACAGCCGCCGGAGCATATTTCAAATTATACGGCGGAACATCTGAAACCGCGTTGACGACGGCGCGTGCAGATAAGGTGATCAAAACCGAGGCGGAATGGCGGGAAACCCTGTCTCCGGATGCTTTTGCCGTATTACGCAAAGCGGCCACCGAACGCCCGTTCAGCAGCCCGCTGGACACTGAAAAGAGAGCCGGTATCTTCCATTGCGCAGGCTGTGACCTGGACCTTTATTCGTCTGAGACAAAATATGACAGCCGCACGGGATGGCCGAGTTTCTGGGCCGCTATCGACGAGGATCGTATCGGTACAAGTATAGATTATTACCTGGTTTATCCTCGGACCGAAGTGCATTGTGCGCGGTGTGACGGGCATTTGGGACATATTTTCGATGACGGCCCGAGACCTACCGGCAAACGTCACTGCCTGAATGGTGTCGCACTGGCCTTCAAACCGACCGGAAACCGGGTCGTCTGATATCGACGGCAAGGTTAATTAGCGTATGGATTGTTCAGGAGCCGGCTTTCTTCGCCCGCTCCTGCGCCAGCCTCGCGCGCTCTTGAAAACTTGTGCTCACAACAGGAGCGTCCAAAGCGCGCAGCGGTTCCGGTACGATAGGGTCAACAAAAATTGGTTGCACCGGACCAGGCTGCCGGGATGGTTGTGTGACAGCTGTAACCGACAAAGGCGTGGCCGGTTTCGAGGACATTATGCGCGCATCCCGCACCTTTGTTATCAAATCCCGATGATTCACCGGCTGTTCGGTAAGACTGTTGCGGCTTTGCTGACGCGTAGCGCGGGCCGCTAAATCAGCGTTCGCAAATCCTGCTCCGGATAACGCGGTTCGCCTGCGTATTTCTCCGGCACGGGCCAGCAATGCGGCGCTATCAACCGCCGTTCTGTTACTTAGCGTATCGCGTGCCAGATTAGCACGGCCTCTTTCGTCCAATTGTGCAGTCACTGACACGACAGACCCTGCACGGGCAGAACGCGCCTGCACCGCAACGGTGCGGTTTTTCAGCCTCTGCGTGGCTTGAACGCCGGTTTCAGGAAGTAAAACCCCGTCCGGGGCAACCGGAGTATCCACAAGTTTTGGCCATGCCGAATGCTCAACATCCGAACTGCTGGAGAGGGAATTCAGCTCGCTGATCGTATTCCCGCAGCCGGTGAAAAAGAGCATTAGTATGACAAACGTAAAAAAGCGCATGAAACACTCTTAATTTTTTAAAATCCTACAGCCGGATGGCCTGGTAAATCGGACTATTTATCCAATATAATTAAGGCAAAATCAAAACCAGCGGGACGAAAACAGGAAAACAAAATGCCAGACGCGACCCCGGGTGATACCGATTATTCTTTGCCGGTTACGGCAACAATGGCCGAGAATATGGCCGAGGCGCAAAGACTCGCGCAGGAAGCATACGCACTTTATGTGCAAAAACATGCCGGAGATGACGGAGCGCCTGACGCTGATCCTTTTAACATACTGCCCGCGATCACCGACTTGCAAAACACAATGGCTAATCATCCTGAACAGATTGTCGAGACCGCAATCGATATGTGGTCGCGGCACGCGATGCTGTGGACGAACATGATTGCAGAAATGGGCGGTGTTAAAACCGAGCCGGTCAAAGGCCTTGAAAACACCGGAAATGACAGACGATTTCAGGACGAAGCATGGGAGTCCAACGCGGTCTTTTCCTATCTCAAACAATCCTATCTTCTGACCTCCAGTGTTATGCGGGACACGGTTCAGCGCATGGATGCGGAACTTCCGGAAGACGAACGCGCAAAGCTGGAATTTTTTACGGACCGGTTTGTCGAAGCCATCTCACCCTCGAACGTTTTTGCAATGAACCCGCATGTCCTGAAAACAACCATGGAGGAAAAGGGGGCTAATGTCGTACGGGGCATGCGGCAAATGCTGCGGGATCTTAAGCGCGGCGATGGGGATTTGCTCATCAGTCAAACCAATATGGATGCGTTTAAGGTTGGCAAAAATATTGCTGTTTCACCCGGGAAAGTGATCTTTCAGAATGATCTGATACAACTTTTGCAATACAAACCCGCCACCGAGACGGTTTATGAAAGGCCGCTGCTGATCGCGCCGCCCTGGATCAACAAATTTTACATACTCGATTTGAACGAGAAAAAATCGCTGATCCGCTGGCTTGTCAATCAGGGATATTCGGTCTTTGTCATCTCATGGCGCAATCCCGAGTCGGGAAGCGTCGAGCGCCGTTTCGAGGATTATGTATCGGAAGGGTTCTATGAGGCTATCGACGCGGTCCTCAAGGAAACCGGCCAGAAAAGCGTCAACACCGTCGGCTACTGCATCGGCGGAACCATGCAAAGTTGTGCCTTGGCTCATATGGCAAAAACGGGTGATAAGCGCATTCACTCGGCAACTTTTTTTACGGCACAAGCCGATTTTGAAAAGGCCGGTGACCTGAAGATTTTTGTCGATGATAAATCGCTGGATCGCATGTCCAGAGATGCCAAAAAACAGGGCGGCGTGCTCAGTGCGCAGGAAATGGCGCAGGCCTTTAACATGATGCGCGGCAATGACCTGATCTGGAGTTATGTGGTAAATAACTACTATCTCGGTAAGGAACCGCCCGCGTTTGACCTTTTGTTCTGGAATGCGGATTCCACCCGGATGCCCGGCACCTGCCATGTGGATTATCTGCGCGATTTTTACCGTGATAACGCGTTGTCCAACGGCAATTTATCCATGATGGGGGTACAACTGGATATCACGAAAATCAAAACACCAGTTTATTCGGTCGCAGCGCGTGAAGATCATATCGCACCCGCAGAATCAGTTTACCGGACAATGAAAAAGTTCGGCTCAACCGTACGATTTGTCGTCGGCGGCTCCGGCCATATCGCCGGTGTCGTCAACCCGCCCGATCCGGATAAGGTAAAATACCAGTACTGGACCAGCCCTATAGCAAAATCCAAATGGCCGGAGCGGGTGGAGGATTGGATTGCAAACGCCAGCGAGACCCCGGGGTCATGGTGGCCGGACTGGGATAAATGGCTTTCGAAAAAATCAGGGGCCCAGGTCACACCCCGTTATCCCGGTGCCGTGCTGGGCCGGATTGAGGATGCCCCCGGTTCCTACGTCCGTGTGCGCTCGGACCATCCGGTCGGGGATTAAGTCGGCAAAGATTAAGACTACCTGTTTTTTAAAGGCTTTTCACAACTTGATTTCAGCAATCCCCAAGGGTGCGGAAATGCTTGACGTATTCGGATAAAAACCTTTGATACCGGTCATCCGCCACCGCGAACCGGGTGACGATCCGCCCGATGTGAGACGCGCATGAACAACAGTGTAGAACGACCCGCAAAGCGCTTTGTTTTCCTTTTGACACCGAAGTTGTCCATGATTGCGCTAGCGGCGGCTGTGGACCCCCTGCGCCTTGCCAACAGGATGAGCAATCAGGATGTCTATGTCTGGCAATTCGTATCCGAGGGCGGTTTACCTGTCACCTGCTCCAACGGTGCGCGGATTGAGGCTGATAGTGCCTTAAACGATGTTCACCGGGACAGTACGATTGTCGTTGCCTCCGGGATTGATGCCCATGAAGCGGCAACACGGCCGACATTGACCTGGTTGCGGAAACAATCACGAATCGGTACCCGGATCGGCGCGGTGTGCACCGGAACACTGGTACTGGCTCGGGCCGGTTTGCTGGACGGAAGACGCTGTACAATTCACTGGGAGAATCAGGCCGCTTTCCGCGAGGAATTTCTGGACATAGAAGTGACAAACCATCTTTACGAGATTGACGGTGACCGTTTCACTTGCGCGGGAGGTGCCGCGGCAACGGATATGATGCTGGCTCTGATGGCAAATGATCTTGACCCGGAAACCGTTGGTCTTGTTGCGGATCAGGCGATCCATACACCGATCCGCGGTGATCGCGATGAACAAAGGCTGTCAGTCCCTGCCAGAATCGGCGTTCGCCATCCGAAACTGGTCTCAATTATTCAGACCATGGAGAAAAACCTCGAAGACCCGATCAGCCCTTCGATTCTGGCTCAGGATGCAAAGATGTCCACCCGTCAGTTGGAACGGCTGTTCCGGCGCTATCTCAACCGTTCTCCGAAACGCTATTATATGGAACTGCGACTGCAAAAAGCGCGGAACCTGTTACTACAAACCGAGATGTCGGTGATCAATGTCGCCCTTGCCTGCGGTTTTACTTCACCATCGCATTTTTCCAAGTGTTACCGGGCACACTTCAACCGTACACCATATAGAGAGCGCGGTGCCCCCAATGCCTTCGATAAGACGACGTCCTGAAAAAGCAGGTGCCGGAACACTGGTGGTATACTGTCATTACAAAAAATGACCATGACAATGTAAAAGAAAAAATCATTAAGTTATTTTAAAAATCAAATAGTTATATTGAATATCTGTTCAACCTGAACAGATATGATACTATACATTATTTTCACGTGGTAAGGCATGATCAGAAAAGCTCTTATCCTTCCGGCCCTGATGCTGATGACACAGCCGGCCCAAGCAACCGCCCCGGCAAACGGGAACAGTGTTGTTTACTGCTATGATGCACCGCGCCAACTTGTAAAACGGGTCAGGCTGCGCCACTGTAACGGACAGCCCGTAACACCGGAACAGGCCACAAAACTGAATGAGCGCATCGAGGCCATCCGCAATGCCCGTCGTCAGCGAACCTTGCAACAGGATAAGATTTACCGGAAAAACGGTCTTCGCAGCAAAAGCGCAGGTGCAGCATTTGCCGTGAACCGTAATGGAGAGTTGCTGACAAGTGCCCATGTTATCCGTGGCTGTGATGCATTGGAAGTCCGCAATAACGACCATTTCACCGCGTATCCTGCGCGTGTTAAAGCTTCAACAGATGCGCTTGATCTGGCCGTGATCAGCATTGGCCATAAAACCCCGGATATTCTGCGCTTCAGCCCCGACGCGCCCGAAGACGGCTCTCCTCTGGCTCTGATCGGATATCCCTCGGAAGGAATGATCCGCCGGAAACCGCGCATGACGCCCGTCCTTATCAGTCATGCAGTCAGCAATCCGACACAATACGGTCTGCTCGGCATTGCGGGGGACGTCAGACGGGGCAATTCTGGCGGCCCTGCACTGGACAGCCGGGGACGCGCGGTCGGAGTTCTGAAGGCCAAAATCGATACGGTCGCCGCACAAAAGCTGACCGGGCGGGCACTTACGCATCTGGGTGTTGTGGTAGAGCGCTCGCGAGTTACGAATTTTCTGAAACGGACCCGTACGCGCTATGTCATTGACGGATCAAATGCGACAGAAAAAAGCGGGCGCGACCTGTTCAGTTACGGCAGCCGTGCCGTCTATCGTGTCGATTGTCTGGTAAAAAGCTGACACCCTGCTGATGCGGGGTAAGTCTTGCCTCAGCCATGGCGTCGCTCTAGGGCATAGAAACCCTTCAAGGTTTCCGTATCTCGGGGAGAGAACATTTGCCGGATTTCGTCATTGCACCGCCGCCGGTCACCGCTCTTCCTGTTCAGGGAAAAGATGGGCTTTTTCCGGTGCGCCGCGTTTATTGCATCGGACGCAATTATGCCGCGCACACAATCGAAATGGGCGGAGATCCGGACAGGGAGCCTCCGTTCTTTTTCCAGAAAAATCCCGACAGCCTCGATCCCGGGGGCGTATTTCCCTATCCGTCAAAGTCGGATGATGTGCATCATGAACTGGAAATGATGGTTGCGTTGCACTCCGGGGGAACAGATATTCCGGCGGCAAATGCGCTGGAACATGTGTTCGGTTATGGCGTCTGCCTGGATATGACGCGGCGGGATTTACAGGGAGAGGCAAAAGCATTGCGGCGGCCATGGGAAATCGGAAAATCTTTCGAACACTCCGCCCCGTGCGGTCCGATCGTCCCCGCTGCGAATATCGGACACCCTGATAAGGGCGCTGTCACCCTTACAGTCAACGGCTCACTGCGCCAGAGCGGTGATCTTGATCAAATGATCTGGAAAGTGCCGGAGATGATCGCGTATCTCTCAGAATATTTCGAACTGGCCGCAGGAGATATCATCCTGTCCGGCACACCGTCGGGGGTTGCAGCCGTGGTCAGAGGCAATGTTATGGACGCCCAGATTGAGGGAGTAGGCAAACTGTCCGTAACAGTCCGGTAAAAACTGCGCCGCATTAGAGATGCAGCGCAGTTAGGTCAGTTTTAAATCAGGTTTAATTCGGCAGGTCGCCGATCACGCCTTTTATGAAAAAATCCATAGTGGCCATCATGCCGTCATCGGCTGTCTGGCCTGCGGCAACGCGTTCTTTGCCATCACGATCCACAATCGGACCTGCAAAGGGGTGCAGACGGCCCAGACGGATCAGGTCTTCTGTTTCCTTGGCCGCCCTCGCGATGTCGTATTCCATGTTGATGTAAGGCGACATCTGAACCATGCCGGGCTGTATCCCGTCCCATGTATCGGTACTCTCCCAGGTGCCATCCAGGACCTGTCCGACACGGTTCACGTAATAAGGTGCCCAGTTGTCGATAATTGAGGTCAGTTGTGTCTCTTTACCGAATTCGTGCATATCTGAGGCCTGACCGAATGCGGGAATACCGGCATTGGCCGCTGTCTGGACCGGTGCGGGCGAGTCCGTGTGCTGAGTGATAATATCCGCGCCTTGGGCAATCAGAGCCTTGGTTGCATCTGCCTCTTTGCCCGGGTCAAACCAGGAATTGACCCAAACAACAGAAATTTCAGCATCAGGATTAACGCTTTGCATACCGAGCAGAAAGGCATTTACGCCGCGGATCACTTCGGGAATCGGGAACGAAGCAACGTAACCGGCCTTGCCGTTCTTGGACATTTTACCCGCGATCTGTCCGGCGATATAGCGCCCCTCATAAAACCGCGCACTATAGGTCGAAAGGTTATCGGCACGTTTAAAACCTGTAGCATGCTCGAATTTCACCTTCGGAAATTGCTTTGCGACTTTCGCGGTCGGGTCCATGAAGCCGAAAGATGTCGTAAAGATCAGCCCGTGACCTGAGGCGGCGAGCTGACGGATAACACGCTCAGCGTCCGGACCTTCGGAAACACTCTCGACAAATGTTGTTTTTACCTTGTCTCCGTATGTTTCCTCAATCGCCTTCAGACCCTCGTGGTGCTGATACGTCCAGCCGTGATCCCCGATAGGACCAACATAAACAAAGCCGACCTTTAACGGATCATCAGCGGCCTGTGCAGTGGTTAATCCTAAGGCTGTGGCCAGCCCGAGCAGCAAAGTGCGGAACATACTATCGTCTCCCCGTTTCAGCTTGCCGACGCTGCGCTGAACAAGCCCCCCGCGCAACCCGACGCAATGTCGATTCGCGACAAACATTATTGCGGATCGAAACGAAAAGGGAGTCAGGCGTTAACGTTAAAGCCAAGTGAATGACAAATTACACTCAAAAAACGCCTCCTCAAGATATTACAGCCCTTATCAGTCCCGTGCCGCAAGGATACGCCCGATTGTATTCAGCAGCAGCTGTGCCGCCAGTATCGACGTTGTACCGGTAGGATCATAGTCGGGGGCGACTTCCACCAGGTCGATGCCGACGATATCGCCACGTTTTGCCAGCCCTGCAATAAATTCAAGTATCTCGTAATACAAAAAACCACCATGGGAAGGAGTTCCTGTGCCGGGTGCGATCGAGGGATCAAACCCATCAATATCAATCGTTAAATAATAACGTTTTCCGGCTGGTACACGCTCCAAAGCAGCATCCGGTCCCAGTGCCCTGAACTGGCGTACAGAAAGGATATCGGCCCCTTGCGCGCAGGCATCCTCATACCCTTCTTTTGCTGTGGAAGAGACATTGCGGATTCCGAATTGCGATAACCCAGTGACATAGTCTTTTTCCGAGGCCCGTTTCATCGGGTTGCCATGGCCGCAGCGGACGCCGTGGCGCTCGTCAACAAAATCCAGGTGTGCATCAATCTGCACGATATGGATCGGCTCTTCCTCTGAAAAAGCGTTGATGCAAGGGATATTAACCGAATGGTCACCGCCCAGTACAACCGGCAAGGCACCAGCCTTCAGAATGGCCCTGACGCCTGCCTCAATGTTACGGTGTGAGCTGTCCTGATCGGTATGGACAATATCCGCATCACCCAGATCAACAATCCGCACACCGTTAAGGTAGGTCGCGTCATCCTCATGATCGTAGGCCCCGGCATGACCGAATGCAAAAAGTGTCGAGGCTTCGCGAATGCCGCGCGGTCCGAAGCGCGCTCCGCTGCGCCATTGAGTGCCCATATCAAGCGGTGCGCCGAGAACAGCAACATCCGCGTCAATCTTTGACCAATCGGGAATGTAAGGATATTTCCCGAAGGTCGCGATCCCCACAAAGGGCAGATTCAACCGCCCTGCTTCATATCCGTGTCCGCTCATTTCTGTTCCCCGGCTCCATTCCTACCGATCAATCAAGAACCGGATCATGGGGAAAAGCAGCATAAAATCCAGCGATTTCCGTCATGAAGCTAACCGGGCGGAAAACTGCTCCGCCCGGCAATCAGTTCCGGTGTTAAGCGGATGTGGCCACATGCGCGATGGCGCGCTTTTTCGCAAAGCCCAGGATCAGCGCACCTGTTACACCGGACAGAATCGAACCGGAAATCACACCGATCCGGACCAGTGTCTGATGCTCAGGATCCACATAGGCCAGTGCGCCGATAAAGAGCGACATAGTAAAGCCGATACCGGCCAGAAGACTGACACCGTAAAGCTGAGCCATACTTGCCTCGCGGGGTCGCTCCGCCAATCCGAAGCGGATTGCAGTATAGGCAAAACCGAACACACCGATTTGCTTACCGACAAACAGCCCCATCATGATCGCCAGCGACAATGGCGCAAACAACAATTCAAGGCTCAGACCTTCCAGTGGCACACCGGCATTGGCAAAGGCAAAAAGCGGCATGACCAGATAGGCAATCCACGGATGCAGGCCATGCTCTGCGGCCTTTGCCGGTGATTTGCCGTCACGTCCGGGTTTAAGCGGGATTGCAAAACCCAGTGCAACACCGGCCAGCGTCGCATGAACACCGGATTTAAGGACACAAACCCAGAGAATAATACCTAGTAGCACATAGGGCGTGAACCGCTTCACGCCGCTGAAATTCAGGGCAAAGAGGCCGATACCCGCCAAAACCGCCAGCATCAGCGCGGCAATCGACAGCTTACTGGTGTAAAACAGCGCAATGATGATAATCGCGCCAAGATCATCGACAACCGCCAGCGCGAGTAAAAAGGTTTTCAGCTCCGCCGGAACGCGGTTTCCGAACAGACTCAAAACACCCAGCGCAAAGGCGATGTCTGTCGCTGCAGGAATAGCCCAGCCTTTGGCCTCGTCACTATCCCATCCTACGATTGTCAGGAATATCAGGGCCGGTACCGCCATGCCGCCAATGGCACCATAAACAGGCAAAGCCGCCCGTTTCCAGGAGGATAGCGCCCCCTCATAGACTTCGCGTTTGATCTCCAGCGCGACCAGCAGGAAAAAAATCGCCATCAGGCCGTCATTGATCCAAAGAAGCAGCGGCTTGGCAATTTTCAGCTCGCCCACCGCAACCGTCACATTGGTTGTGAGAAACCCGTCATAGAGCGGACGCAGCGCCGTGATATTCTCACTCAAAACCCCCAGCACCGCCGCCGCCGCCAGTAACAGACCCGCTTTCGCTGCCGGGTCCATGCCTTGTGCGGGCGCTTTCGGTATATCGGGTTGTACTGCAGTGTCCGTCATCGAACTCTCCTTTGAACGGGGCGGTGTGAGGGATTAAATCGAAGCATCGCCAAGCGCGAGCATGACGAAGGCAGCGTAAAGGCACAGAAAAACGATTCCGGCACTGCGCCCCAGCTTCATTCCCCAAATCAGGAACGGAGCGAGGAGAAGACTGGTTATGACCATAACCGGTATATCAACAGTCTGAAAAGCACGTGAAACCGTTAAGGGATGAATGGCAGCGGTCGCACCGATTACGGCAAGCAGGTTGAGCATGTTAGAGCCGATGACATTCCCCAGCGCAACATCCCCGCGTCCGCGCATAGCCGCGGCTGTGCTGGCGGCAAGTTCCGGCAAAGATGTCCCGAGCGCCACAATCGTCAGGCCGATGGCCGCCTCCGACAGGCCGAAGGACAAGGCAATTTCCCGCGCGCCTGTAATCAGGAAATGTGCGCCGACAGGCAAGCCAACGGCTCCGGCAGCGATCAAAGCGGCGATTTTCACCCCGCTCATCGCGTCATCCGCACCGTCAAGATCCACTTCAGCGCCATCCGCCTTGCGGTAACTGTAGACAATCATTGCCGCCAGCGTTGCCATCATGATCAGACCGGCAATCCGCCCGATCTCTCCGGTAACAACAAAACCGGTAAATAGCGCCGTCGCGATCAGCATAAGCGTAAAGCTGCGGCGCAACTCGCTCCCGCCCGCCTGCATCGCGATAATAACCGCCGGGACACCGACTATCAGCAGGACATTGGCGATATTGCTACCGACCACATTGCCCAATGCGATATCGGGTGATCCGGCGAGGGCAGCCTCAATACTGATTACCAGCTCGGGTGCCGATGTGCCCAGCGCAACGACCGTCAGACTGATCAGGGTCGCCGACAATCCGAATTTCAGGCTCAGTCCTATGGCACCACGCACCAGTGCATCACCGGCCACCATCAAGAGCAAAGCGCCTCCGAGCGTCATCAGCAGTGTCATCGGCGTCTGTGTCCTTTGCGCAAAACGGCTTCAGGGCCAGATAGGAAGCCAAAGCGCAAAAGAAACCGCACAATAGCCGCTTTTTGTGCGCCGCAAAATGAAAACCGCGAAAAGGTCGGGGTTTCAGCACGAAACTTTTTTTTAAAAATTTCCCGCCAATCCGTTTTTTCAACGAAAATAAACAAATTTAAGGGGCCGTGCGCAAACGCAGACACAATTTTATAAGCCGGAATTGCTTTTGGTGCCTGTGCGCAAAAGCATGAATAACACCTTTCAGCGGTTCATGGCATGGTATTCGGCATTCGGCATCATGTCGACACCATGCGCAACCCGATTGGTGTAGCTGAAGAACCCGGCGACATCGCAGAGATCAAAAATATCTTCATCGGACAGACCCTGCCCGCGCAGTATGCTGCGATCAGCTTCGCTCACCTGATCCGGAGTAGCGGTCAGTTTCCATGCAAAATCCAGCATCGCCCGCTGACGCAACGGCAGGTCGGCTATGCGGTAATTCATAACAATCATCTCGCCCAGCTGCGGGTCCTGCGACAAGGCTCTAACCGCCTGTCCATGTGCGACGAGACAATAATAACAACGGTTCGCGGCGGAAACGGTAACGGCGATCATCTCCCGTTCCAGCTTGCTCAACCCGCTCTCACCCAGCATCAGTTCATTATACATTTTCGCGAATGTGCGCAATTTTTCAGGGCGCAGCGCATAAGCCTTGAGCACATTGGGGATCAGACCGAGTTTTTCTTCGCATTTGGAAAAATACGCCTGAAGGTCGTCATCAAGTGCATTAGGGTCGGCGTCTTTGAGCTTGGTTATATGCGACGGTTGCGGCATCGGGTCTCTCCAGTGCGGTCCGTCATTCTGGTGCCACGGCAATCGATTTACCGCAATCATGAAAGAAGCGCGATTATGCTTTGCGTTGTGGTCAAATCATGTTCGTGTGCGGAACGTAACGAGAGGAGCAGCCATGTCCCTGATTGTCTTTCTGGCGGTTATCCTCGCTGCGGCGCTGCATGCGACCTGGAACGCATTGGTCAAGGGCGGGGATGACAAGCATCTGACAATGGCCTGTGTGATTATAGGTCATGTTCCGCTCGCACTGCCCGCCCTTTTGCTCCAGCCGTTTCCGGCACCTGAAAGCTGGCCTTATCTGGTAGCCGGTATCCTGTTGCATTTCGGATATCAGCTTTTCCTGCTCACGTCCTACCGGTTCGGTGATCTGACACAGGTTTATCCGATAGCGCGGGGCTCGGCCCCGATTATTGTTGCCGCCGTCTCGGTTTTCTTTCTTGGCGTTGTTCTTTCAGGAATGGAAATTATTGCCGTTATGATAATTGCTTCAGGGATTGTCAGTCTGGGGCTGGTCCGCAGTACAGCCGGCGCACGCAATGATAAAGCAGCCATACTTGCGCTGTGCACAGGATGCTTTATCGCAAGCTATTCATTAGTGGATGGTCTTGGCGCACGGCTAAGCGGGTCTGCTCTCGGATATTATGCATGGCTGGGCATGGCGAATGCGGTAATCTTCACAATCTACATCGCTTTCGTAAAGCCGGACGTTCTGCCGAAAATCACCCGTGAAGGGCGCATTACATTCTGGATCGGCGGGGGCGCTTCGTACATCGCATATAGCCTTGTAATCTGGGCATTTACGCAGGCTCCGATTGCGCTGGTGACGGCCTTGCGGGAGACATCCATTATTTTCGCCCTCGGTATCGGTGTCGTTTTCCTCAAGGAGAAAATCAATATCTCGAAAGTCATTGCGACGTTTATAACGCTGGCAGGTGCCGTGTTGCTCCGGTTCGGGAAAGTGTAACGCGTTACCGCGCTTATTGCTTTCCCCAGGCACCGCCGCCCGGCGTCAGCATGGAAAAAATATCACCAGCCGCCAGCTCGCATTGATCATTTCCCCGCAGACGCTCGCGGGTGCCGTCGGCTCTGAGAACAGAGTTTTCACCCACGGCCCCATCCCCGCCGCCCCGCATCCCACGCGGTTTTGTAACCCTATGAGAGGTCAGCGTTGTAACCGTAACCGGTTCCAGAAAACGCACATCGCGAAAGATCCCTTCGCCGCCGTCCCACTTTCCCTGTCCGCCGGACCCTGAACGGATGCCAAAGGATTCAACACGTACCGGAAAGCGGGTTTCCAGAACTTCCGGATCGGTCAGGCGTGTGTTTGTCATATGCGTATGCACGGCGCTGGCCCCAGCAAAACCGTCCCCTGCACCGGCCCCGCCGCCGATCGTTTCATAATTCTGAAAACGGTCATTGCCCCAGACAAAGTTATTCACCGTGCCCTGCGATCCGGCAACCGCCTCCAGCGCCCCGTAGAGGCAATCGGTAATCGACTGGCTGACTTCTGTATTGCCGGCAATTACGGCGGCGGGATACTGCGCATTGATCATCGACCCTTCCGGCGCGATGATTTTCAGCGGCTTCATGCATCCCTCGTTCAGCGGAATATCCGCCCCGACCAATGTGCGGAAGACGTAAAGCACCGCCGCATGACACACCGCCAGCGGTGCGTTGTAATTGAACGGGCTTTGCGCGGAGGTGCCGGAAAAGTCGATTACCGCTTCTCCGGCCTTTGCATCCACTGTGACATTGACGCGGATTTCCGATCCGTCATCAAGCGGATAAGTGCAGGCACCATCGCGCAGCCTGCCGATCACGCGCCGGACGGACATTTCCGCATTGGCCTGGACATGACGCATATACGCCTGCACCACACCGAGGCCGAAATTCGTGATCATCCGGTTGACTTCGCGTATGCCGGTGGCATTGGCCGCAATCTGTGCCTCAAGGTCTGCCATATTCTCGTTGATGTTACGGCAGGGGTAGGAGCCGGATGCCAGCAATGCACGGGTTTCCACCTCCCGCAGAACACCCTGATCGACAAGTTTAAAATTGTCGATCACGACGCCTTCTTCGTTGATATGCGTGCTGTCCGGAGGGGCGGAACCGGGTGTCTTGCCGCCGATATCCGCATGATGCCCGCGCGAGCCGACATAGAACAGGATACGTTCTCCGGCCTCGTCAAAGACCGGTGTGATCACGGTGACATCGGGCAGATGCGTGCCGCCGTTGAAGGGCGCATTGAGCATGAACGCATCACCGGGACGCATCTCTCCGGCGTTGAGCCGCGCAATAATTCGCACGCTTTCACTCATTGACCCCAGATGCACCGGCACATGGGGCGCATTGGCAACCAGATCACCGCTGCTGTCGAACAGCGCACAGGAAAAGTCAAACCGCTCTTTGATATTCACAGAATAGGCGGTGTTGGCCAACGTTTCACCCATCTGATCTGCGATGGACATAAAGAGGTTATTGAACACCTCCAACATCACCGGATCGGCCTCGGTGCCGATCGCGGCTTCGCGGGATTTTTCGGTAACTCGCTCCAGGACCAGATTGCCGTAAAGGTCAATGCGCGCGCTCCAACCGGGTTCAACGATGTTGGTGCCGGTGGGTTCGGCAATGATGGCTGGGCCTTGGATTACCTGTCCGCCGGACAGATGTGCGCGGTCATAGAGCGGTGTGTTGTATTCTTTACCTTCGGCAATCATGGGCACACTGGTCAGCGGTTCCGCCTGCGTTGCGGTTTGCAAACCGATAGCGGTTCCGATCTCTTCCGCCTCACCGATGGCCTCGACACTCAGAATTTCGATTAACAGATTGCGGGACGGCGAGGCAAAGCCGAACCGCGCGATATGTGCCGCATCAAAGCGCGCCCGCATTTCAGCCTCGGTTCCGAAATCGACCGCAAGAGCTTGGTGTGAACCGTCATAACGTAAATAGGCGCGTTGCAGGACCCGCACCTTATCCGCGTCAATTCCTTGGGAAACAACCTCATCTCCTGCCTGCCGTGACAGGTTTTCAAGCACAGCCACCGCATTGTCGTGGCATGAGATATCTTGGTCAAACTGTTCTTCACGCAACGCTCTGATCTCAGCCAATCCCATCCCGTATGCAGAAAGGACGCCTGCAAAAGGATGGATGAAAACCGACTTCATTCCCAGCGCATCGGCGACCAGACAGGCGTGCTGTCCGCCTGCGCCGCCGAAACAGTTCAACGTATAGCGGGTGATGTCATAGCCGCGCTGAACGCTGATTTTTTTGATCGCATTGGCCATATTTTCGACGGCAATGCGCAAAAAACCTTCTGCCGTCGCTTCCGCTGTCAGGGTCACGCCACCGGTTTCTTCCGCGATTTGACGAGCAAGAACAGTAAATTTATCCCTTACCGTCGCTGCATCAAGGGGCTGGTCCGCATCGGGACCGAACACTGCCGGAAAATGTGCGGGATTCAGTTTGCCGAGCAGCACGTTGCAATCTGTAACGGTCAGCGGTCCGCCGCGCCGGTAACAGGCAGGGCCGGGATCGGCGCCCGCACTTTCAGGTCCGACCTGGTACCGCCCGTCACGAAAGCTTAGAATAGATCCGCCGCCCGCCGCGACCGTGTGGATATTCATCATCGGCGCGCGCATTCGCACGCCCGCAACTTCGGTTTCAAAGCTGCGTTCATACTCTCCGGCGTAATGGGTCACATCCGTGGAGGTGCCCCCCATATCGAAACCGATTATTTTGTCGAACCCGGCCAATGCAGCGGTTTTGACCATGCCGACAACCCCACCCGCCGGTCCGGAAAGTATGGCGTCCTTGCCCTGAAAGTACTGCGCATCGGTCAGGCCGCCATTCGACTGCATAAAAAACAGGCCTTTACACGCGCCGCGCTCCACGTCCAGTGCCTCTGCGACTTGATTAATGTACCGGCGCAGGATGGGTGAAAGATACGCATCCACCACGGTCGTATCCCCGCGCCCGATCAGCTTGATCAGCCTGGAAGTCTCATGGCTGGTGGAGATTTGGGTAAAGCCGATTTCCTGAGCGATCCCCGCCACTTCCCTTTCATGGACCGGATTGAGATAACTATGCATGAAGGCAATGGCCACGCTGCGCAGGCCGCTGTCGTAAGCCTTTTGCAATTGCCTGCGCGCCGCGTCCGTATCAAGCGGACGGACGACGCCACCAGTTGCATCAAGACGTTCGCTGATTTCTTCCGCGTGCGTGTAGAGCAGTTGCGGCAGCACGATTTTCAGATCAAAAAGACGGGGCCGGTTTTGATAGCCGATGCGCAAGAGATCACGAAACCCTTCGGTGATCAGCAACAGCGTCGGGTCGCCCTTACGCTCCAACAGGGCATTGGTTGCGACCGTGGTGCCCATTTTCACAGCGGATATCGCGCCTTGCGGCAAAGCATCTTCCGTTTTCAACCCGATCATGGTGCGGATGCCCTCGACAGCCGCATCTTTGTACTGTCCGGGATTTTCCGAAAGCAGCTTGAAGGTCTCCAGCGTGCCATCGGGTTTACGCCCGACAATATCCGTAAACGTACCGCCGCGATCCACCCAGAATTGCCACATAAACCGCCCCCGGATATTTGGTGACTTTCATGTACCGGACGTGGCACGTGTACCCGCCTGATACCGAAAGCCGGAATGAGACCTGGATTAAAGGTTTATCCAAAAGATACGGCGGAACAAAATTATATCTGCCCCGGGTAGTGGGTCAGTTTGAATTTTCTTTTTTCGTTTTGTAGGGGCCGCGCTTTTTTGGTGCGGGTGAGGCTTCATCAATCAGGCCGACAATATCTTCAATGGTCCAGAGACGATCAGTGATACCTGCTTGCATGGCTGGCGTAACTCGAAGCGTCTGGTGAACGCGAACAAAGTTATAGAACATGAAGTGCAGCGCGACGGCGTGGGCGTGGTTCTCGACTTTCTTGCTGAACGCATTGGTGAGGCGGGTAAAGCGGCGCATGTGCATCCGCATAGTAAGGTTCTGGCGTTCAACGTACGAAGTGGAAATCAGCTTCTTTTCCGGCTCGCCAGAGATTTTTACTTTCTTAGTACCGGTGCATTCAGCAGGGCTGTACTTGCGTTCGTGCGACTTACCGGCACCGTCTGGCGTGCCGTAGTGCTTGATCAGCATAGCATAGTCGATATCGCCACCGAAAGCGCCTTCAACGGCTTCCAGATAGGGCTTGTGGCCATCCGTGGTTAGCTGGACCCGGTTAGCGAGGCGGGACCGCAGATCGTCCATGAAGGCCATAGCGTTCTCGCTGTCGCGCCCGCCGACCATGTAAGACACAATCAGCTTGCTCTCGCTATCAATCGCCGTCCACGTCCACGTATCGCCCGCATCTTCTGGCGCGGCCTTGGCATCTTTCACGTTTTTCTGCTTGGCGTAGGTGAACGACCAAATTTCGTCACACTGGATAACCGACGCTTTGACGTTGCGAACGGTGTTGAAGTGGTAGTCTGGACCTGTCGCGGGATTGTACCGCTCCTTTGATCACGTATCGTGTTGCAAAGGAGATGAAAGATGGGTCCACGACCGACAGAGGAATTCCGAGCAGAGGTGGTGCGCGTAGCACTGACGAGTGGTCTGCCGCGTAAG
>CALFWP010000077.1 GCA_937927905.1 uncultured Neomegalonema sp. | reverse complement strand
TGGCAGCCCTATATCCGCACCGTTCCGGCCTATTACGAGCATCCGGGCTATATCAGCGCGCTGGCGAATGTTCTGAAGGAACACATGGCTGAACGTGAGGCCAAAGGGGAGGGCAAACCGGATGTGGTTGTTGCCTCGTATCACGGGGTGCCGCTGCGATATCTTAAATCCGGCGATCCCTATCATTGCCAATGCCAGAAAACGAGCCGTTTGCTTCGTGAACATCTTGGCTGGGAAAAAGATTTCCTGGAAACAACGTTCCAGTCATTGTTCGGTAAGGAAGAATGGCTGCGCCCCTACACCGTGGAGCGCGTAGCGGAGCTGGCCAAAGCCGGTAAAAAGGACCTCGTGATTTTCGCTCCGGGGTTCTCCGCCGATTGCGTGGAGACGCTGGAGGAAATCAACGAGGAAATCCATGAGGCCTTTGAAGAGGCGGGCGGAGAGCGTTTTACCTATCTGCCCTGTCTTAATGATCGTGACGATCATATCGACATGCTGGTTGGTGTGATTGCTAATGAGTCTCGCGGCTGGCTGCCGCAGATCTGATATCGTGGACAGAAAACGATCAGTGCATGCGTGACCCGTCGGGGACCGGACGGTCTGTACCGAGCAGGATGACATCGCCGTTGCTGTCGGATAAACCAAGGGTCAGGACCTCGGACATAAACGGCCCGATCTGACGCGGCGGAAAATTGACCACTGCGACAACTTGCCGTCCGACCAGTGCATCTGCCTCATAATGTACAGTGATCTGTGCCGAGGATTTTTTCACCCCGATATCATCCCCGAAATCAATTTTCAGCTTATAGGCCGGTTTGCGCGCCTCCGGAAATGGTACCGCTTCGATAATCGTTCCGGCGCGGATATCGACTTTCAGAAAATCATCGAATGAAATGGTGTCCGTCATCTTCCGTCCTTTCGTTGAAAGGGAAACCGGTAAAGGAAAACGGGACATAAAAAAAGCCGTTCCCCATATCGGAAGAACGGCTTCTAGTCACTGAAACACTGAATGGGAGGAGATTGAGTGCCTCAGAATTCTCTCTTAAGCGGCGGTTTTCATCGCAGCTTCTGTCATTTCACGGATTTCCGTGACACCTTCACTAAAGCGGGCGCGGATGATTTCGAATGCATCCTCGTTGGCTTTACGTGCGGCTTCGGACATATCTGTGAATAAAGTAACACTTTTCTCAAATTGCGCTTTGGCCGCTTCCATTTTGGCTTCAGCGTTTTCTGTCGTCATTGGTGACGTTGTTGCTTCTTTCATAGCTTCGGTCATTTCGGTAATGCTGGCCTGCATTACTTCAACCTGCTTTTTGAACAGGGATTGATAGCCCTCGGCGGCAATGCGGTTTGCATCAACGAAAGCCTGGACGTTTTTCTTTTGCGCTTCTGTCAGGGCCTCGGCATCAAAACCGGGAAGTTTAGCGCCTTCGAACATCTTCATCATGTCGTTGCTTTTCATCATCTCGACGTAGGTGTTCGGGTCAAACCAGTTTTTTTCGGTGCTCATTGGATGCTCCATCGGGTCAGGTGAAGGCTTTTGGCCTTTCGATAAAAGCAATATGCTGCATTGCAGCAAAATAATCAAGGGCTAATTTTGTGCAGTGCAGCATTTATTTCAGGAACGCAGTTCCCGACTGCGTTTTGCTGCCGCTTTTACCGTTTTTTGCAATAGCGAAGTAAGCCCGTTTCCAGAATCCATCAGTGCTTTAAGGCCCGCCTCGGTGGTTCCTTTTGGGCTGGTAACATTCACGCGCAGGGTTTCCGCAGACTCAGGCGATGCCGCAGCCAGCGCTGCGGCGCCGATCACCGTCTGACGCGCCAGGGACAGCGCCAGGTCAGGTGCCAATCCTTCGGCTTCGGCAGCGGTGGTCAGGGCTTCAATCATATGAAACACATAAGCCGGACCGGACCCTGAAACACCGGTGACGGCGTCCATCTGGTCCTCATGGTCAAGCCATACGGATATGCCCACTGCATCGGTTAAAACCGCTGCGAGGGCCTTGTTTTCTTCAGAGCAAGCGTCATTGGCGATCAGTGCGGAGGCCCCTACGCCCACAGCCGCCGGTGTATTGGGCATGACGCGCACGATCGAGCAAGTCGTACCGAGCTGTCCTTCAAAATAGGTCAGTGGCTTACCGGCGGCGATTGAAATATAAAGCGTACGGGCATCACCGGCGGATGCGATGGCAGGCAGTGCTTCGTCCATCATCTGCGGTTTGACCGCCAGCATCACGGCACGGGGCGGCGGACCGTTATATTGTCCGTCCGTATGTATTGTTACGCCGGTAAGGGCTGTGAGTGCGTCCGCCGGATACGGATCAAGGATAACCGTTGCAGCAGGGTCAAGACCGTGCGCCAGCCATCCGTCCAGTAAGGCCCCTCCCATTTTTCCGCACCCCAAAAGCAAAAGCGGGCTGGCGGTTGTAAAAACGCTGAGGTCAATGGCACCGGTATCCGGCCGGTCCGAAGTTGAGGCTGTCAAGAGCGGTCTCCGCATTAATTTCCGCCCATGCAACACAATGAAACGCCGGAAACAGCATCATATCACATGTTCCGACGGCTGATCGCATCGAATCGATCAGGTTTGCGCCGGATGTTCCGCGTATATCGGACATAGGCACCCAGTCTTTGTAAGTGCCATGATCTTCCTCAATACGCAATTCCAGTATGCCTCTGTGAAAACTGCGGTTCATTCTCTCTGCAAGCTTGCCGATTTCCGGCCAACGCGCGCGGGGTGGTGCCAGTGCAAAGACACAGGCGATCTCGATGCTGTCCTGTGCGTGCAACATGCTGAGCATCAGTGTGTAATCGCTCCAGTCACCGGATACACTCAGGGTCACCGCACCATCGGTGTCATGTGCGGATAAACGCCACCCGTAATCACGCATCGCACGCTCTATACCGGCATTCATTAAGGAAAACGGCGGATTACATATGCGTGCCGCCCCGTTTCTTTCGATAGCCATAATTGCCCAATCTGCTCTGTCAGTCCTGTTTTCAGGATCTGTCACTTTCACAGCAGATCAAATCAAAAATGTCTATATATCAATTGCTAATGGTTATTTTTTAAACTAATTTATTGAAAAATTAAAGCATGTGTACGGACCACTGACACTTTTCGTACAGCATATTTGCGGGAATCGCCACGTATGTGCCGGGCGAATGCGAATCAGTTTTTCGCTTCCAGGTCGTCAAGTCGTGCTTTTAACACGTCGTTTTCCGCACGAGCCTTTTGTGCCATTGCCCGCACCGCGTCGAACTCTTCGCGTGTGACAAGGTCCATATCGGCAAGCAAACGTTCAACCCGTCCCCGCACGGCGGTCTCCGCCTCGTCCTTTACACCTTTGGCCATGCCTGCGGCACTGGTCATCAGTTTGGAGATATCGTCAAAGATGCGGTTGTTGGTCTGCATGGTGTTTTTCCTTTTCTTATTGTCACTTAGGATGTTTTATGACGGACGCAAGGCAATAACGGCGTCTAGCCCAAAACCGCGCGGATCCGGCCCATCGCCATCTCGATATTTTCAAGTGAGTTCGCATAACTGAACCGTATGAAACCATCGCCATTGACCCCGAAACTGGTCCCGGCCACTGTCGCAACTCCTGCCTCTTCCAGCAAACGGGTCTGAAGGCTTTGCGCATCCGACCCGGTGCCCGCAATATTCGGAAACGCATAAAAGGCACCGGCGGCATCGGCACAGCGGAAGCCCGGCAGGTCATTGAGCATTCCGACAATGGCCACGCGGCGCGCGTCAAACGCTTCCATCATCATATTCACCGCATCCTGTGGTCCCTCAAGCGCAGCGATCCCCGCATATTGTGACGCCGCATTCACACAGGAATGCGCGTTCACACAAAACCGCTCCGCAAGATCAATCAGCTTGTCCGGCCAGACTGCATAACCCAGCCGCCAACCGGTCATAGCATAGGTTTTCGACCAGCCATCCAGTACGATCAGCCGGTCCCGGATTTCGGGATATGCCAGAAAGGACGTATGTTGCCGCCCGCCATAGAGCATCCGGCTGTAGATTTCGTCGGACATCACCGCAACATCCGGCCAGGCCGCCAGCCCTGCGATCAGCTTTTCCACCTCCGCCTTCGGTGTGACACCGCCGGTCGGGTTGCCGGGCGAGTTGACGATGATCAACCGTGTCCTGTCATTGATCTGTCCCAGGACCTCATCGGCGCTGAACCCGAAATCGCGGTCCTCGTGCAGCGTCATGGGAACCGGCGTTGCACCGGAATATTCGATCATTGAACGGTAAATCGGAAAGCCAGGGTCGGGATAGATGATCTCTGTGCCCGGTGCACCGAACATCAGGATCGAAAAAAACATCGTCGGCTTGCCGCCCGGCATAATCGTAATGGCCTCGGGAGATACTTCGACCCCGCGCTGGTTTGCGATATCCGCACAGACCGCTTCGCGCAAAGGCAGGATGCCCTTTGCCGGGGTGTAACCGTGATGCCCGTCGCGCAGAGCCTTGATACCTGCCTCGACAAGATGTTCCGGCGTCGGAAAATCCGGCTGGCCGATACCAAGGTTGATGATGTCCTTGCCCTGGCGCTGTAATTCCGCGGCGCGGGCAAGTACGGAAAAGGCGCTCTCAGTGCCAAGGCGCGCAATTGCATCGGTCGGGATCATAAGAGACTCGCTCCGGTTTCTTTTCTTGAGAGTTTAACGCGCCGCTTTCAGACGTACCAGTGCTGTATCCAGCGCCTGCAGGAACCGTGAACGGTCCTCTTTTCTGAATGCCGATGGTCCCCCGGTCTGATCACCGCCCACACGCAGTTCGGCCATAAGGTTTCGCGTGGCGACTGCTGCGCCGATGGAGTCTTTCGTGAACGGTTTACCGGTCGGAGACAGCACAATCGCCTCTGCCTTCACACCCCGTTCCGCCAGCAGGATATCTGCCGTTACAATTACGGACGTGGCGCTTGCACGTTCTGCAATCCAGTCATCGGCCGCATCAGGGTCCGCCGGAACGATCACACGCTCGATCAGCGGATGATCCGGGACCCGTATCCCGCCGTTTGAGACCACACTCACAGGGATATCGTGCCGGAAGGCGACCTTATACACCTCTTCCTTTACAGGACAGGCATCGGCATCCACGAGAATGTGAGGGATATTGCCGCTCATTGCCCTACCTGTCATTTTGCATTCACGCGGTGCAAGCTTTTTCTGAAATTCCGCCATGTAGGGACAGACCGCACCGCGCAAAGTAAACGGGAGCCCGGGTATGCAGGATACGGTCAAAAGGTTTTCAATCCGCTCGGCGGTCACGGCACTGGCTTGTGCCCTGACTTTGAACAGCACCGCCCTTGCCGCAGTTGCCAATTGCAATGCCGATGCAATGCTGGTCTTCGATGCCTCCGCATCCATGGCGGGGGTCGGTTACAGCCAGTTCACAACACCGCGTATTGACGAGGCCCGCGATGCCGTCCGGCAGACCATGCCGGATATTACAGCGTTCCGCCGGGTCGGTCTGGTAATCTACGGCCCCGGTCCGAACGGAACCTGCGGAAATATTGACCTCAGATTGTTGCCGCTGCCCGATGCCGCCGCACGGATCATTGCCGAGGTTGAGGAGACCGAACCGGATGGCGGTACGCCGCTGACCGGTGCGGTACAGGATGCGGCGGCCCACCTGCAGGGCACGGGCAGGCCGGGTATCGTTGTGCTGGTCACGGACGGGGCCGATACCTGCGGCGGGCAACCTTGCCGTCTGGCCTCGCGCCTGGCCCCCACAAATGTGACCGTCCATGTGATCGGCTTCCGCCTGCCCTTTGATACGCTCGCCTTTTCGGATCACACAACCTATGTCGATAAAAGCGAGCTGACGGCCAGCGAGCGCAAACGCCTGCACACTGAAACCCGCTGCCTTGCAGACCGGACAGGGGGACAGTTTGTGACCGCTGATTCGACGGAAGAATTGGTTGGCGCACTGAATGAAGTGCTGATCTGTCCGTTGATCGGGGCCACCGGCCTTGGCTGGAAGGCATCATAAATCGCTCTGATTTTTTTCTGGTATGCTGAAAACGCAGGTTGGGTTCTTGGCCTGTTAATCCGGCGGTAAAAGCGTCACTCAATCAAAGCGATTGCCCGTGATGAATGACGGTACCGGACATCATGCTGTATTGATGTCCGTCACCTCGCCGTCAGGCTCAAGTTTTTCGTACTTTTCGGGTTTATTTTTATATGCGGCCCGGTGTGCAGACCTGTCAAATTCTGAAACCAAACACCTGATATGCATATAAATCGTATTTACTGTAACTGACGTCTTGACGCGCAGCATCAGTCGGATTAAACGTCACCTCTGCACAGCAAAGTGCGATGCGCGGTTGTAGCTCAGTTGGTTAGAGTACCGGCCTGTCACGCCGGGGGTCGCGGGTTCGAGTCCCGTCAACCGCGCCACATTTTACTAAATCATTAAATTTATTACATACGAAAGCCAGTTTTAACCGGCAGTCGGTTTTCGCTCAGGGTGCGATTGACACCCTGAACGAGATGACGCCTCCGCTGCCCGGCGGAACGGAACCGGGGCAGGACCAGTTCAGGGGACCGACATAACCGGGTGCATTGGAAACGGCATCAGGTTGAACCAGATTGCACACCACGGTCGGGGTCAGGTTTGTGCTCGATGCCAAAGCCGTGGAAAGGGCTGTCCAGGCCGGTGTCTGATCTCTGACAATGACATTCATTGCAGGGCCGGCCCCCGGGTTTGTCAGAATCAGCCGGTATTCCAGTACATCACCGATATCGCCGGTGTTGTTTGTTGTTTCCGGAGTTCCGGCTGTGATGTTTTTCACCAATTTGCGCAGCACAAGCTGATCATTTCCGCTGCCGTTCAAATCCAGACGGTCACTGTTTTGTGTAGTGTGCGTTATTGTTGAGCCGGCAAAGGATGTCAGTGCGATCAAGTCATAGATATGACTTGCCCCTGTCGACACACCGCCCCCGGCTTGTGTTCTGACGATAATACAAATCGACTGATCCGGCAGTATAGGCAACGCGCCGGAAAACGGGCGCTCGGGTACGTCGTCACAATCCGCATCCAGAAGCAGCGTATTCGAGAATGCGCCCTCCGGATTTGAGATGAGGTTTGCCAGACTGAAGAGCACACTGCCTGAGCTGGGTGCTTCATAACGGTGAGACAGATCGGTGATCTGCCCTGCGGCAATGGATGAGACCTGATCCTGCTGCAATAAAGGTTCACGGATGACGCCGAAATTCAGTCCGGTATATTCAAAACCTATATCCGGTGTGAAACGGATATTTCCGTCATTCGGGACCGGGTTGACCAAAGACGGCAGGCCGGTGCCCCCTTCCGACATCAGAATAAAAGATGTTGAAGGAACGAAAACCGCCTCGAATTGTGACGGTAATCCGTCTGTCAGGACCGCCGACCATGTCCCGTCAGCGCCAACCTTTGCAACCGATTGGATAGTGCCTGTCGCAGTGCTTCGTAAGGCAATCGTTCCGAAGCGTCCGCCTGCTTCTGTTCCGTTTACCACGCCGTCATGGGCTGTACCGCCACCCGCTCCGGTATCAAGGAAGATAAGGCCGCTTAATCGTGTTAGAGAGGCACTGGACTCATCGTCTTCTCCCGGTGCGGTTGCCATATTAGCAGGCGAGGAATCCGGATCTGCGTAAAGCTGTGCTGTGACCTCTGCAATATTTGTATAGTTTCCGCCTGGCAGGACTTCGGCTCTTAATGTCAGGCTCCGGCTGCCTCCGACCGGGACGTCCCCGGTTTTCCAGATGCCGGTTGACGGATTAAATGTCCCTGCTCCGCTATGATCGAAATACCTTAATCCGGATGGTAAGGTGTCCGTCACATCAGCATTCAGCGCGGAATGCGGTCCGTTGTTGGATGCGGTGAGTGTGAATGTCACAATATCGGGGTTGGCAGCAGTCGGCGGTGCTACGGTTTTTTCCAGTGAAATGTCTGCTGTCCGGACCGAAACTGTTGCGGTTGTTGATGTGACCGCAAAAGCCAGTCCTTCCGCTCTGGCGGTAAACCGGTTTGAGTAAGTGTTGAAAGAATCGTTCGCTGTCCCGTTTATGTTTACGGTAACGACACGTTGCGGTTGTCCCCGCAAAAAGGGAGGGGATGTCCCCCGGACGGCTGTAACCTCTGCCGGTGACGCGGGGCATGAACCGCCCGAGAAAGATGAGCACCAGACTGTAGAGCCGCCTGGCTGGTTTGACGCGTCGGCCGGGTCGCTGTTAATCGTTGCCGGGTCGGTCCTGGTATATTCGAAAACCTCACCATTCGTGCCTGATACGGAGTCGAAAGCCGACGCGCCGTCAAAATTTGTCGGAGGTGTTTGCGGCACCCGCATGCTCGGTAATACATCGATGAATTGAACGCTGCCGTAATCTGTTGTTCCGGTATTGGCGTAAATCAGCCGGTAAGAGAATATATTATCCGGTGAAACAAGCACAGGTGATGCGATCTTGAAGACCGAAAATCCTGCCGGGTTGATGACCAGTATACTGTGCGTGTCTGTGCGCAGACTTTCCACACTTCCGTCGCCGGGTGAAGAAATGACAACAGAGTTGATGGCTTCTGTACGGTCCGGTGTTGTTTGTGCGACCGTGACATCGTAATCAATAACCGGCAGCGGACTGTTGATCAGGCTGGACGGAAATTCCCAGACAAGTGTGGTCGTTCCGTCAGCGTTGTCGGTAAAATTTGACACCGGTGGTGATGCGGATCCCAGAATAAAGCGGTAGGCTTCGGGTAAAGTGTCGGTAACAGTGACATCGGTTCTGATCGCCGGGGTACCGGCAGGTGCAGTGAGAGAGGGCGTGAGGCGGAAGCCCAGCGTATCACCGGCCAGAACCTCTTCGTCTCCGGGCGGGTTGGTGTCTTTATCAATTCGGGCAGATGCGTTTGTGAGAAACAGCCTGTCACCCAGGATTCCAAGTGCGGTCGTTTCATCATAGGTACTTAAAAACCACCGGCCCCCGTTCAGTTGATTATATCTGAAAGTTCCCCACTGCGGGACAATGGCACCGACGATATCATCTGCAGCGGTGTACTGAACCATGAGGTTTGCACGATATGTGCTGCTGCTTCCGCCCGGTGCAGCAAGATACGGTGCGGTTGCCCGGACTTTAGAAATTGCCGAAGGGCCGCCGGGGACAAGATTGATATCCGTGTACCATCCGGTGGGCGAGTCTCCGTCATCGCATGTCTGGTCCCGGCCGAATGTACCGGTTCCGTATTCAATCGTGAAATCCGGTTGAACGCCTTCAGGCGTGCCTTCAAACTGCATGCGGGCTCCTTGCCCGGGGGTTATTTCCGTAATGGTCTGTACGTTGTTGTCAAAACTTGTACACAGGGAAATATCGTCGAGCGTTTGCTTTGTGATCACTGTGCCGTTTGTCTGGTAATGCCGGGTTGCGAAAGTCTGTCCGGGAAGGATAATGCCGTCTCCGCTGCGGCGCGCTGTTTGTCCCGGTATCAGCGCAAATGTTGTGTGATCTATGGTGTTATGGAAAAATCGCCCGTTTGAACCGTCACGGGCGATAAACCGTCTCCGGTTATTGGTCAGATCCGGTTCCGCATTCGGTTGGCCGCTGATACTGGTGGCATTCAGGGCGCTGTAGATATTGTTGACCGTGATCTCGCCGCCCCCCGCATTAATATCGGACACCGGTATCCATATAAACATAACACCTGATACGAGAAATCTCGTATCAGACGGTAATGCACGGCGGGTTGCGGCTTGTAAGGGAAAATGGCGTCCGCTTAGATCAGCACCAGTAATTGTTACAGAAGCTGTCCCGCCGGGTGTACTGCCGGTACAACTGAGTGTCCCTGAATTAAAAACTGATTGGATAGCAGGGCCTGCTCTATCCCCCCCCGGGCCGCCGTCGGATACCTGAGTGTTTCCGATAGGATTGCGCCAGAGTAATGGAAACCCTCTCGTATCATTCGGTACGCACGCATTTGAAAATGCGCCCGGCCATCCCTGGAAAAGAAGAGCATTCGGAGCAACACCGGCAAGATCATCCGTAAAGGTGAGCGGTGCCGTGACAAGCTCGCTTCCGATGCCGTTGTTTTGAGTTGCCACCAAAAGGGAAAATGCATAAAGAACGCCGCTTTCCCCGCTTGGACCGGGCCGCACACCGATGAGCCGGGTGTGACCGTCTTTGATCAGATCAAGCCGCGGTTCGGCGGATACCGTATCGGAAAAACCAGAAAAACTTTCCAGGGGCGTCTGATCACTTTCGATTGTCGCACCGGAAAGGGAGACCGTGGACCCGTTTGCCTGTTCCGGTATCACCGTTGCCGGCAGTGCATAGATGACCTGTGATCCTTCTCTGATGTTGCCGACATTACAAATGATGTCAAAGCCGGTTGTTTCGGATCCTGAGATACTGGATACGGGCGAAACACCGCTTTCAAGGCAGAATGCCGGCAATGTCACTTGCAGTCCGGCACTGACATTAAGTCTCATCGTCAGGTTGGTTACGTCATCATCTCTGACCGCGACCTCGAAGCTGTAATTGATGGTGTCGTTGGTCCGGATAATCGTATTGTCGGGACCGCTGTCGTTTCCCGGGGTATTATCGGCGTCAAACGGTGCCACACCTGTCGTACGTGTGAATAACGCTGAGACATCCGGTGCTGCATGAGCGGATACCGGCATAATCATCAGGGCGCTCAGCAGAAATTTCGAAAGCCATTGCATCAGCGTCTCTCCGCTACTCTTTACACGGTATGCTTACTTTTCTTCAAAATGTTCTTAATGTTGGATGAAGGTGTTCAATTTAATTTTGTTGTAATTTTTGCTATATTTCACTGTTGCCTGGTGGATTTTTGCTGATGCGGGAATTGCCGGTTTTATAGCCCTTCAAGGGTGTTTGGACCTGTCACGGTTTAGTGCCGCTCCGAGTTCTAAGTTACGCGGCCTGACCCTCGAAAGCCATGGGGCTTTTCCAAGCCAAGGCTGAGTGCCTGCGACGAGGATTATAAAAGCCGTTGATGTACTCGAAGATCGC
>CALFWP010000076.1 GCA_937927905.1 uncultured Neomegalonema sp. | reverse complement strand
TGTTCCTTGTTTTGGGTCTGTTCAGACCGATCCTGATGGGGTCGTGGTCGGAGGCGGTGCCTTACGGCATTTTCCCGCACCTTGACTGGACGACAGCGTTTTCGATCCGCTACGGCAATTTATATTACAACCCGTTTCATGCGCTTTCGATTGTCTTTCTATACGGCTCTGTTCTTTTGTTTGCCATGCATGGTGCGACCATTCTGGCGGTGTCGCGTTTGGGGGGTGATCGCGAGCTGGAACAGATTTATGACCGGGGTACTGCCTCCGAACGCGCTGCGCTGTTCTGGCGTTGGACGATGGGCTTCAACGCCACGATGGAAGGTATTCACCGCTGGGCGTGGTGGTTTGCGGTTCTGACTCCGATTACAGGTGGTATTGGTATTCTGATCACCGGTACCCTTGTCGATAACTGGTATCTCTGGGCAATCGAGCACAGCTTTGCACCTGCCTATGAGGGCGAATACGGCTACGAAGCCTACACACCTTGAGGAGGCTGAAATGTTTGATTTAAAATGGTTTCCCAAGTGGAACAAAGAAAATCCGAAAGATGTTTTCGGCCCGGCAATTGTGATTGGTGCGCTTGGCGGTGCTCTTTTTGTGGCGGCTATTATCATCACCTGGGGCAATCCGGCGGAAACTTCGACTATGCAGACCGGTCCCCGCGGGGCTGGTATGGGGGTGGTTGAGTTCGTGGCTGATCGTGAAGCCGTGGACCCGACTGTGGAAGCCTATACCTCCGATGCGCCTTATGCGCCGGAGGAGGGTGATGCGCTGGCAAAGGATGTATACCAGAATGTGCAGGTTCTGGGCGATATCACAGAGGATAACTTTGACCGGCTGATGTCATCCATCACCGCCTGGGTGTCCCCGGAAGAGGGTTGTGCCTATTGTCACGGCGATGACGAGACATACGCAAAAGACGACCTCTATACCAAGGTTGTTGCGCGACGTATGATACAAATGACACAGTTCATTAACGAGGAATACGACGCTCATGTCGCCCCTGCGGGTGTGAACTGCTATACCTGTCACCGCGGCGAAGCGGTGCCGAGTGACATCTGGTTCAAAATCTCGCCGGTTTTGCAACATGTCAGCGGCTGGTCGGCCAATCAGAACTTTGCAACAATTCAGAGCAGTTCGACATCACTGCCCTCTGATGCCCTGGAAAAATATCTTTTGGATGATGAAACGATTTCCGTCCACGATCTGCAGCCTCGTGTATCTAATGAAGGAACAGCTTCAATTCAGAATACCGAACGCACATATTCTCTGATGAATTATTATGCGAATTCACTGGGTGTAAACTGTACGTTCTGCCACAACACCCGTGCGTTCTACGACGGTCAGCAAATTACGCCGCAATGGGCGATTGCTAGTGAGGCACGTACAATGGTTCAGGATGTCAATAATGACTATCTTGTTCCATTGAAGGATGTGTATCCTGAAAACAGGCTTGGGCCGAAACATGCCGATGCGCCGAAAGCGGCCTGTAAAACCTGTCATAAAGGCGTATATAAGCCGATGAAGGGGTTGGATATGATTTCTGACTGGCCCGAACTGGCGACAACGGAATCGCCTGAATATGAGTAAAGACTGACGAGAAAACTGCGGGGCGTTGGAAAGGCTGATAATTATGACGGAAACCGAAAAACGCCCTGTAACACCGACCCTTGACCGTGTGGCTTTTCCCAGTGATCTGCGAGGTATGTCTGACGGAGAATTAACAGCACTTAGTCAGGAGTTACGGGCAGAGACCATTTCCGCAGTGTCTGAGACCGGCGGCCACTTAGGATCCAGCCTTGGTGTGGTTGAACTGACCGTTGCAATCCATGCGGTTTTTAATACCCCCCATGACAAACTGATTTTTGATGTCGGGCACCAGTGCTATCCGCATAAAATTCTTACGGGCCGACGGGACCGTATGCGGACCCTGCGCCAGAAAGACGGATTGTCCGGTTTTACCAAGCGCAGTGAAAGTGAATATGACCCTTTCGGTGCCGCGCATTCTTCAACCTCTATTTCAGCTGCGCTGGGATTTTCCGCTGCTCGGGACATGGGAGCATCGACGGGGGATGCCATTGCCGTTATCGGTGACGGATCGATCAGTGCGGGGATGGCTTACGAGGCGATGAACAACGCCGGATCACTCGGCAAGCGGCTGTTCGTTATATTGAATGACAACGAGATGTCGATTGCGCCTCCCGTTGGAGCGATGTCGAATTATCTGTCGAGCCTTTATAAAAATACACCTCTGCACACCCTGAAAGAGATAGCGGACGATTTTGCGCAAAACCTGCCGGAACCGTTTCGTGAGGGCGCGATGCGCGCGCGATCGCTGGTTACAGGGGAGGGCGCAACCGACACGACATTATTCGAGAAAATGGGTTTTAATTACATCGGGCCGATTGACGGCCACGATATGAAGCAGCTGGTGCCGGTGCTTCGCGCGGCCCGTACCCGTGCCGATGGTCCGACTTTGATCCACTGCGTCACCGTGAAGGGCAAAGGATATTCCTATGCGGAAAATTCAGCCGATAAATATCACGGTGTATCCAAGTTTAATGTCGCCTCCGGTAAACAATCCAAGGCTATCTCAAATGCACCGAGCTATACGGCGGTTTTCGGGGAAACGCTGGTTAAAGAGGCTGAGCGTGACAGCCGCATTGTTGGCATTACCGCCGCTATGCCCGATGGTACGGGTATCAATAAACTCGCGGAACGCTTCCCGTCGCGGACTTTTGATGTCGGTATTGCCGAACAGCACGGTGTGACATTCGCGGCGGGGCTGGCGGCTGCGGGAATGCGCCCGTTTTGTGCAATTTACTCAACCTTCCTGCAAAGGGGATATGATCAGGTTGTGCATGATGTTGCTCTGCAAAACCTTCCGGTGCGCTTTGCGATAGATCGTGCCGGTTTGGTCGGTGCCGATGGTGCGACACATGCCGGTGCATTCGACACTGCCTATCTGACAAATTTACCGAATTTTACCGTGATGGCCGCATCGGATGAGGCGGAGTTGATGCATATGGTGGCAACGGCGGCTGCCTATGACAGCGGTCCTATCGCCTTCCGCTATCCGCGTGGTGCCGGTGTCGGGGTTGATCTGCCGGAGCGGGGCATACCGTTGGAAATCGGCAAAGGCCGTGTGGTTAAAGAGGGCAGCAAGGTTGCCTTATTATCTTTTGGCGGACATTTGCAGGAATGTATTGCTGCGGCAGAAGATCTGGATGCGCGGGGTATTACGACGACCGTTGCAGATGCCCGTTTTTCCAAGCCGCTTGATACGGATTTAATTGCGGAGCTGGCCGCGAACCATGAAGTTCTGGTCACGGTGGAACAAGGATCAACAGGTGGTTTCGGTGCGCATGTTCTGCACTGGATGAGTGATGAGGGTTTGCTGGATGGCGGGGTCCGTGTCCGTACCATGATGTTGCCCGATACGTTTATTGATCAGGCCAGCCCTGCTGACATGTATGCCGAGGCCGGTTTGACGAAAACTGATATCGTGAATAAGGTTCTGAAAACACTTGGTATTTCAACAGCTGACTTTAATCAGGTCTGTGCGTGATAAGTGTATGTTCGCGGAATAATACTGACAGAGCTTTCGGGGCATAAAAAAAGAATATGAAAGCTGATTATAATTTTCTCCATAAAACCATAGCCAGCCTGACCGATGGCGAAACAGACGAAGTCGCACTGATGGCGACTGTCGTATGCGAATTACATCATGCGGATGACCGTTTCGACTGGACCGGATTTTACCGTGTGACCGGACCGGAAATGCTTAAGATCGGGCCGTATCAGGGAGGGCACGGTTGCTTGCAAATCCCCTTCAGCAAAGGGGTGTGCGGTGCAGCTGTGACCAGTGGAGAGATACAGCTCGTTGATGATGTGGATGCTTTCCCCGGCCATATCGCCTGTGCGTCTTCTACACGGTCGGAGATTGTCATTCCTGTCAAAAATGAACGGGGCGAAATAATCGGTGTTTTGGATATTGACAGTGATCAGGAAGCGGCGTTCACACGTGAAGATGCGGACAGGTTGTCTGAAATTCTGGAAGCTGTTTTTCAGGGTGTACGCTGAATATGTTTTAGGCTCCGGGGATACTGGTCGCATCAATCTTGACGGCCTTATCGCTTAGAGCCTTCATTATCCGGAGTTTTTCGCCGGCTTCCGGGTAACCTGACTTCCGGAGAGAGTACGGTGTGTACCGTATATTTGAAAACCGCGTTTTGAGGTCGCTCTGCTGTTTCGTCGGCTCTTATAGTGGTATCAGGCACTGTGTATGTCCCGATCATCCGTATACATAATATAATTTTATTGAATGTCTAACGCCTTTAGTTAAAGTAAATTATTAAGAATAAGAACGAATCATTTGTATGTTATGGTTTACTGAGGATTGAGCGATGAAACCCTTTTCAGCAAAGACACGTATTCTGGTTTCTGCATTTGCTATAGGAACGGCTGCGCCCTTGTCGGCCCAGGCGTGCGACGGTGTGCTGAAGAGTGTTTCTCATAACGCGAAACCCATCACCGCAGCCGCCTTTACCGAGGTTGAGTTGGATCGCGGGCAACAGCTTGCCCATACTCCCGATGCTGCAGGCTATAATGGGGCTCATACGTTTGTGCAGACGGGCTCTCCTGTTGCTCAGGGACATCTTGGGTATCGTCCGGGAACACCGTGCCATCAATTCGGACAAACGCAATTCGTGCCGCAGGTTGTCACTTCTGCTCCGGTATATGCTCCGCCAGCGGAATCTTTGGCGTTTGTTCCGCAAACAGTGCCGCCGTTGGTACAACAAACATATGTGCCGCCGGTACAGACAGGATACATAGCTCCGGCGTCCGAGTCCTTTCGTGCACCGGTTTTTCAACAGCCTGCACCGCCGCAATTCGTTGAACGTGTGGTTGAAAAAAGAGTTTTTGTAGATCGCCCCGTTGACCGTCCGGTTTACATCGAAAAACGGGTTCCGGTTGATCGTCCTGTTTACGTTGAAAAGCGTGTATCGGTGCCGGTTCCTGTGGATCGTCCTGTGCCTGTTGACCGTCCGGTTCCGGTTGATCGCCCTGTTTACGTTGAAAAGCGTGTATCGGTGCCTGTCCCTGTGGAAAAACCGGTTTACGTTGAAAAACGGGTTCCTTATCCGGTTGATCGTCCGGTTTATGTTGAAAAGCGGGTCATGGTTGACCGGCCGGTTTATCTTGGAGGATCGGCTCATGCTCAGGGATATCAATTCGGTACCAGCTATACCGCTCCGGTAACGCCTGCAACATGGGGCGGGGTTACGCCCGCAAGCTGGGGACCGGCTCATCTGGGCGCAGGGGTGACCGTACATCGTTTTGCTGAGCGCATTTCGATGCTTTCCGGTCAAATTGCAGAGAGCCGCAATAAAGGACAATTGACGTCCGCAGATGCAAACGGACTGCGTATTCAAATTCAGCAGATCTCCAACATGCTGGATCGCGCGCGTACGGACAGCGTAATTGATCATAGCGAGGCCAAATCTATAGGTGACGCACTTGATTTGTTGACAGGTGGTCTGAAACAACGGGGCCTCAATCCTACTATTTTGCCTGGATACAGTGCTGGCGCTCCGGTCTCCGGCAGTGGTGCTGTATGGGGCAACACGGCTCAGCCTTTTCCTAGGCATGGATATGAGTTCGGTCCGGCGGTACAGGTACCTTATGCCGGTTATGGCTATGGTCCTGCGGCCTGGGGACAGCAGCGTGCTGTTCCGGCAAGTTCGCTCTGGGGAGCTCCAACGGCATATCGCTAGGTGCTGAGCGTTTACGGCTCTGCCGGAAAGCAAGTGGTGCGGGTATCGGCGTTTCAGGGGCTCCGCCAGGGCTGTCATTGACGGCAATGAGACCGGATTTAAAGACATATGCATCAGGCGTCGCATTTTATGCGTCGCCTCTATGCGTTTCTGAGCGCAAAATCCGCCTGCGCCGGTCATGCTGTCACCCTTTATCGGCGGCTTTGCGTGCCGCTTTTGGATTGTTTCAAAGCATACTTCATACATGACTCATGCTGAAAAGGCTATTTTTCAAATACCTAACGCCGTTTGTTTGCTTTGTATCTTCATTGAAACTGTTCCCGGGGCGTTCGTTTCATGACAGAAACAAGGCAAAAGCCTCAAGTTCTCACGCCAACGTGACATCTACCGGATTTTTCGCGCATGGCGACGGAAATCCGCGGTCCCGTCGTTCCATATTCGCTTCAGGATAGGAACCGCGCTGGAAATTCTTCCACCGGTCACAAGACGGGAGAAGCCACATGTTCAGACTTAAAACCGCAGCTGGTATTGTTTTGGCAGGCGTATTCACAGCCTCCGGTGCTTTTGCACATGAAACCTATTCGCATACACACAGAACAGGTGCTGTGTCCGGAACGACGTATTCAGCGCCGACGATCGACCTTGGTCCGATTGAATATCTACAGCCGGATAATCAGTTGCAATACACGCAGCCGTCCGGTGCCTACACTCCAGCGGCGACATACATTCAGCCTGCGACAGTGGCGACCACAACCCCGATAACGACAGGATATACCGTCCAGCCTGCTTATCGTCCGTCTACACTTTCCGTGCCGTTTGAGTATACGACACCGAGCTATGCCGCTCAGCCGTTTTATTCCGCGTCCCCTGTTCAAAAGCCCGTGGTTTACGGCACGACGGTTTCGGGTTCTGTAAACACTGTACCGGCAACAACGGTTACGTATGGTGTGCCGTCATATAGCCCGCCGGTCACTCATACAGCGCCCTCGTTCAGGGCTCAGCCTCTTTCGTATATCCCGCCCGTTAAAGCGCCGGAATATGACGGAACCCGTGCTGTAAAAACCCGCATGGACCGTTTGCGTACGCGGATACGGAATGCTGTTGACCGTGGTGACATTGTGGAAGGTGAACGCCAGCGTCTACGCCGGAAAATGCGCAACATTCGTGATGATATCCGTGATTACAAGGCAAATGACGGGTTGATCGATAAGACGGAACACGCCGCTCTGAACCGGAAAATGTCGCGCCAGTCGCAGCGTATTGTCCGTCTTGTTAATAACCGCAAGGTCAAGCAACCGCCTCTTTCATACTACGGTTATTACAAAACATTCTGACCCGTAAAACCGGCATGCTGCTAATTTGTGGCGGGTTGTGGGAGTTTTTATGTGAATTGTGAATAATAGGTACTTAAAAATGTCCAATTTTATTTGTTTCATACATTTAAAGGCGGGCGCAAAGAAGGAAAATGAAAGATGATCTCTCTCGGAAATACTTTAAAAGCTGCTGTTCTTGGTATCGCTGTAATTGCTGCTGCTGCCGTTCCTGTGCAAAAGGCTCATGCTGACAACCGTGGCGGTGCGGTGATTGCCGGTATCGCGGGCGGATTGATCCTCGGCTCGATTATTGCTTCAACGGCTAAATCGCACAAAGGCCACCACAGTGGCGGCGTTGTCAAGAAACATCATTATAACACCCCGTCGGTAAGTCATTCTTTCGGCTTCAAATCCGGCCATAGGCCCCACTACTATAATGGGTATCATCATGGCCATCGCCGCCATTTCGGTAAGCGGTTTTTCCGTAAGCACCATGGGCATTTCGGTCATCGCTTTCATCGGGGTCACCGTCGTGGCTATTACGGATATTAATCCGGTCATCACGTCCTGATCAGGTTCAGCGCCGCCCTCAACGGGTGGCGTTTTTCATAAGGTGGCTGATGTTTTCACTTTATGAATGTCTTGTGGGTGACTGTTTTATGATCTCCGCAACCGCATCACCGATTGCAAGGGATGCAGTGAGGCCTGGGGACTCGATCCCGTAAAGCATCACATGGCCCGGCAGGTCATCATCAAGGATATAATCCGGATACTCTGAACCGGAAATTTTCGGTCTTACACCTGAATAATCCGGTTGTAATGTATTGTCCGGTAATCCTGGCCAGTATTGCCGGATCGCATCATAGAAGGTGCTTCCACGCTTTGGGTTAACGGCATAATTGATCCGGGCGGGGTTATTGTCCGGCAACCATTCCACATCCGGTCCGAACTTCGCCCGTCCCTGAATATCCAGTGTCAGGTGAACGCCGAGGCCGCCGGAGTGCGGAACAGGGTAAATCAGCCGCTTGAAAGGAGACGGGCAGGTGAGGGAAAAGTAATTGCCCTTTGCAAGGCTGAGCGGCGCTGGAGGTGTTATACCGTCTATGCTGGCTGCCACGGAATGCGCCCACAAACCCGCAGCGTTAATGACGTGCTTTGCGTTCAGCAAGAGCGGCTCCGCCCCTGAAATTTGCAGGTCAATCGAGCCGTCATCACGCAGGCCGCCGCGTTTTACCATAGCGCGGGGGACCAGTTGTGCACCATGTGCTTCAGCTTCGCCAAGATAGGTCTGCATCAGGGCATGACTGTCGATAATCCCGGTTTCGGAAGACAGGAGTGCCCCGGCAATATCCAGTTCAGTTTCCATTGCCAGGGTTTGTGATCTTGTGAGAGAGGTCACGCCCTCAACACCATTGGCATTTGCCTTTGAGTTAATGTCTTCAAGCGCGCCGTTCTGAGCAGGGTTCGCGGCGACAATAAGCTTGCCGCATTTACGGTGACGGATGCCGTTTTCCCTGGCATATTGATACAGCGCACGGCGTCCGGCGGTACAAAACCGTGCTTTAAAAGAGTGTGCGGGATAATACATCCCGGCATGGACCACTTCCGAGTTGCGGGCGCTGGTTTCTTCGCCGAAGACTGTATTTTTTTCCAGTATCATTACATCATGACCGGCACGCGCCAGAGAGCGGGCGCAGGCCAGGCCGATAACACCGGCCCCGATCACGGTTGTTTCTACATGAAAGCGTTCCATGAGCGGCAGCTTAACCGGTTTCGGCCGGTAGAAAAAGCCGGGGGTCGGAAGGGTGTCTGAAACAAAAATGCCGCGCTGGATGCACGGCATGAGTTGTCATGGAGGAACAAGAAGCGCAGCGTTACGCCTCTATGGTTGTAATATGACTGTGTTTCATAAACATTTCGTTTATAAAAAACGCTGAACAGCATCTGATTGTCTCACCATAGAAATTCCGGTTTTTCTAATGCGGTCTTGCCGGCGTGAAAGCGCTTCACACCCGGGCTTTAAATGCACTATACCCCCGCAGGTGCACAGATAGTTCGGGAAGGCCGGTTATGCCAAAGATCAACGGTAATGAAATCCGTATCGGTAATATTATTGAACATGATGGTGGTCTGTGGATCGCAGTTAAAACCAATCACGTAAAGCCGGGTAAAGGCGGGGCTTTTGCTCAGGTCGAACTGAAAAACCTGCGCAACGGCTCCAAGCTGAACGAACGCTTCCGTTCGGCCGATAAAGTCGAGCGTGTCCGCCTTGAACAAAAGAAACAACAGTTTCTTTATGAAAATGATGGTATGCTCGTATTTATGGATAATGATACTTACGAGCAGATTGAACTTCCTGCTGATATACTTGGAGATCGTCGCGCTTTCCTTCAGGACGGTATGATGGTCGAAATAGAATATTACGAAGAAGAGGCGCTGTCCGCACAATTGCCTGAAAAGGTCATTTGCGAGGTTACAGAGACCGAGCCCGTGGTTAAAGGCCAGACAGCGGCAAATTCTTTTAAGCCTGCTGTACTGGATAACGGTGTCCGCGTTATGATTCCGCCCTTTGTTGCGGTCGGGGAAAAGATTGAAGTCTCAACCGAAACCGGTGAATACGCGTCGCGTGCGTCCTGAGTATTGACCCAGGAAACCGCTTTATGGTCATACCGCGCGGATTGTGCGGTTATTGAATTGGATACCTGATGGCTTCTTACACCGCTAATCTCAATGTCATGGTGAAGGCGGCACGCCATGCCGCGCGCAAGCTGATCCGTGATTTCGGGGAAGTCGAGAACCTGCAGGTGTCCGTCAAGGGCGTCTCGGATTTTGTCTCAAATGCCGATGTAAAAGCTGAAGAGATTATCCGCTCTGATCTGAGCTATGCACGTCCGGCCTACGGATGGCTGGGCGAGGAAACCGGAGAGACAGCCGGTGATGATGAAACCCGCCGCTGGATTGTGGATCCTCTGGACGGCACCACGAACTTTATTCACGGCCTTCCGCACTGGGCGATCTCGATTGCCATGGAGCATAAAGGAGAGGTTGTGGCCGCTGTCGTGCTTGATCCGTCGAAAGATGAGATGTTCACGGCGGAAAGGGGTCAGGGGGCATGGATGAACGGGCGGCGCATTCGCGTATCTGCGCGGCGCGACCTGTCCGAATGCGTCTTTGCCACCGGTGTTCCGTTCGGATCGAAAAAAACTTTGCCGCAAACACTGACGGAATTATCGCGCCTTATGCCGCAATGTGCTGGGATCAGGCGCTTTGGAGCCGCATCACTGGATCTGGCCTATGTTGCGGCAGGGCGTTATGACGGATTCTGGGAGCGCGAGTTAAAACCCTGGGATATGGCCGCAGGATTGCTTCTGGTGCGCGAGGCAGGGGGCTACGCCGGTGATCTCAACGGTGAAAAAGATATTTTCGGTACCGGAACGGTTATTGCCAGCAATCCGGAGGTTAACCAGCGTTTCGCAAAAGCGCTGGCGTGATAGAGGGCGGGGGCAGCCCTGATCCGTACGCGTTTTTATAAAAAGTTTTAATTATCAATTCCGCATCTTGCCCTATGGCCGTTGCGGAATGTCTATATGTTTGCCGCGCTGAATCTCGCCGTTTTTGTCGTAAAAGGGTGGTTCAACCAACTCTGCTGTATGTTGCTCCCCGTCGCGGCACATAACACTGACCCGGTCTCCGGGTTTGAAAGCTCCGGTCTCAAACAGGGCAAGCCCGATTCCGTAGCCTAAATAAGGCGAGGTCGCACCCGCCGTGACCGTACCGGCATGTTCACCGTCCGATAAGACAGCGCCACTGATCAGAGGTTCTCCGCTATCGCATTTGAGGCCGTGCAAACGCCGTTCGCGCGGTGTTTTTGCCAGGGCTGCCTTGCCGATAAAATCCGCCTTGTCCTCATCGACAAAGGTCCCGAGACCCACATCATAGGGTGTTGTAAAACGGTTGAAATCGGACCCGGCGTTCAAAATGCCGGCCTCGATCCGCCGGATATTCATGGCATCAAGGCCGAAGATTTCCATCCCGAACGGTTTGCCCGCCTTTGAGAGATGCGCCCAGAGCGCGGCGGCATCATGGTGAGGTTCGGTGTAAAACTCCCACCCCAGTTCGTTTGTATAACCGGTCCGTGTGACCACGACGTCCTGGCCGCCGAACATCACACGCGCAGAAGCGAAATATCCGAATTTTTGCGGTAAGCCGGTATCGCTTGCAGCCTCGAGAATTTTGAGAGAGTCCGGCCCCTGAACCTGAGAGACAAAGACATCCGGGTCTGAAATCCGGACATCCATTCCCGCCGAATGTGCGCGGGCCCAACTGTAAAAATCGCCATCCGCCTGTGCGTACCAGAATTTGTCCTCTTCCAGTTTGATCAGGATTCCATCGACGATCAGGCCGCCATCCTCATAACACGCGAGCCCATAGGCACAGCGTCCCGCCTTAAGTTTTAAAATATCTTTCGTGAACAGTTTATTCAGCAGGTTGGCGGCGTCCGGCCCCTCGAATTGTAGCGGCCATTCCCCTGTGTGCAGAACGGCAGCTCTCTGGCGCAATGTCCAATACCCGTCCTCCGTGGAATGGTCATCGAAATATACGGCCATATGGCGGCGGTTATAGACACAGTAATGAGGGCCTTTCGGCTCTTCGATTTCATGATACGGATGGCGGCATAATCCGTAATCCCAACCGGCTCCGGGACGTGCCGTGACCAAATCCCGCGTGTTGCCGTCACTTGAGCGCATGAATATTTCCTTTGCCCGCTGATTATGTCCGGAAACCCGGCTTTGGCAAACAGTGTCAAACGAAATAAGGACCGATGCAATAACTCTGTAGCATCGGCCTGGTCGCTATCGTATATGAATTTGGTGGAGCCTAGCGGGATCGAACCGCTGACCTCCTGCATGCCATGCAGGCGCTCTCCCAGCTGAGCTAAGGCCCCTTGAAGGATGTTGAACGTTTATGCGCGTTGTCCGGTAAAATCAACTCTAAAGCTGATGTTTCCACAAGCCGCTGCAACATTAGTGTTCTTCGTCATCCTCGTCTTCGTCATCCTCGTCGTCAAGGATGGCTTTTTTCTTTTTCTTACCGGTTGAGATGTCGTCGTCTTCGTCTTCGTCTTCGTCCTCGTCATCCGTATCATCCAAAAGGTCGCCTTCTGCGACGAAATCGGATGCATCGACATCATCATCGGGAGTCGAAGAGCCCTTTGCGACAACCGGTTCAGCGGGGTTGTCGTCATCGTCGTCCATGGACAATACTGTTGTATCGTCATCCTCGTCGATCTTAGCGTCGTCATCTTCTGGAACATCAAGTTCCACCAATGGATCATCCTCTTCCTCGACTACAGCAAGCGGCTTTTTATCCGCCGCTTTTTTCGCAGTGGACGCTTTTGTGCCGCGGCGCGGCTTGTTCATAGCAACGAGATCGAGAACCGTTTCACAGGCAGGGCAGATAATCGGGTCTTTATGAAGGTCGTAGAACCGCGTGTTGCAGCTCATACACATTCT
>CALFWP010000075.1 GCA_937927905.1 uncultured Neomegalonema sp. | reverse complement strand
GTTCAAAATCACGCTGAGCGCATCCGCTAACGACTGGCCGTTACAATCATCCTGCCAGTATTCAGGAACAATTTTTTTGCCGGCAATGATGTTGACCAAGGTGCCTGTATTGATCGTCATAATCCGCCGGGCAATAAATTCAGTCATTTTAGGCATTTTATAACCGACAATCATAGGAACGCGAAAAGCAGCCAGTTCGAGGCTGACAGTTCCTGATGCAAGCAATGCGGCATCAGCTGTCGCAAAGGCTGAAAATTTTCTTTTTTCCGCTTCAGCAAAAAGCAAACCGCCTGGATCAAGTATCCGGGTTCGCTCCGGCCATGGTAATGCCTTCACTTCACCGGCAACATTGCCCGCTACCGCCAGTATGAATTCCAGATCCGGAAGTTGCCGCGATAAAAGTGTTACGGCATCGCAGAATGGTTTCCCAAGGCGCTGAATTTCACTCAATCGGCTTCCCGGCGCAATGAGCAGGACCTTAGCGTCCTGATAAAAGCCGAGTTCGGAGCGAAGTGTTTGCCCGGCATCCGGGGGCAGCGCCTTTGCATGCTCAACAACCGGATGCCCCACAAAGTCACAGGAAAGGCCTTCTTTCTCAAAAAACGGCGGCTCAAACGGGAAAAGTGCAAGTACCCGATCCAAATACCCCGCCAGCTTTCTTGCCCGCCAGGGCTTCCACGCCCAAACAGTCGGAGCAACATAATGAATGAGCTTTGTCGAAGGGCATAATCGTTTAATGCGTTTTGCTAATAACCCCGAAAAAACCTGGGCATCAATCGTAATTACAGCATCGGGCTGTAAAGTGCGGACCGTATCAACCGCATAGTTCAAGCGTTCACGCAGCCGCTTTAAATGCGGCACAACCTCAATTAATCCCATGACCGCAATATCACGCATAGGAAACACCGGTTGCAAACCTTCAGAAATCATGGCTTCGCCGCCTACACCTGAAAAAGTTACAGCACCGCCTGTTTCCTGGCGAAGCCTTTTCATAAGGGCAGCACCAAGCCTGTCACCGGAACTCTCACCGGCAAGTATAAAAATATGCAGATCCTTACTCACGAAGCCTCGGCATTTACACCGACAAGAAAAAGGCCTGCTTCATTACAACGTGCAATCGTATTCGCCTGGTCGATAATAAACCCGTTACCGGCGGCAATGGCGATACCTGATAAACCGGCAGCCCTCACTGAAGGAACAGTTTCAGGGCCTATAGACGGCAAATCAATCCGCCTGTCCTGACCAGGTTTCGGCAATTTGACTAACACACCAGCTTTCGTTTGCGGCGCGTGAAATGATGCAACATGATGGAGCATGCGGGAAGTCCCTCCAAAAGCCTCCACAGCAAGGCACACTCCGTCTGCAACAACTACAGCCTGACCGACATCATGTGGTCCAAGTGCGGTCAGTATCGCACGCCCTTTTTCAATATCATCAGATGCCTGAGACCCCGGAACAACCTTCGTTAAAACCCCCGACGGAGCGAGAGCATCGTCTAAAACAAGTTCAGGGCCGATGACACGAAAACCGTTTTCCTCAATAATCCCGGCAATACCACGCAACAGAGCATCATCCCCCTGACGTAACAGGCGAGATACACGGGCCAGTAATTTTGTACCCTGCCAATCAAGACGTAATTTAGAAATTTGGGGGCGGGCCAAAGCTCCGGCCATCGTAACGGCATCGCACCCTTCTTTGTGAAGTGCATCAAACAACACTCCAACCTGACCTAAAGAAATTTCCAGAGCGTTATGCTGTGCGATCCAATCGCCGGCCGCTCCGCCCAGATTAACAACAAAAAACGGAATTTCACGCTTCATACATGCAATCGCTACATTTTCAGGAAGCGATCCACTGCCGGCAAGAATAGCTAATTTTTTCGGCAGTGCCGTCATATCAATTGGCTGGTATACAAAAACGGCGGCTACTGCTGGCCAGGATAAATTCGATCATATCATGCGCCAAACCGCCATCGGTCAAAGACAGTTTTACGGCTTCCGCACGTTCCATCAATTCACCGTCATCGCTTTCAAATACATTTCGATAAGTCGCGCGCAAACCATGAATATCATCTTTCGAAAACCCACGGCGTTTCAATCCTGTAAGATTTAATCCGGCAAGATGGGCACGATTACCGGTTACTGCACCAGCCGGAATGACATCTCTCTCTACACCGGTCATCCCGCCGACCATAGCATGAGCACCGATCCGCACAAATTGATGCACGGCAGACAATCCGCCGATGATTGCAAAATCATCAATTTCAACATGGCCGCCAAGTACTGAATTATTAACCATAATCACATTGGAACCGATCAGACAATCATGTGCGACATGCGTTCCAACCATAAACAGACAGCGATCTTTAATACGGGTGATGCCGCCGCCGCCTTCTGTTCCGGGGTTGATCGTAACATGCTCACGTATCTGATTATCCTCGCCAATCTCAAGGACTGTATCTTCGCCTTTAAATTTCAGATCCTGCGGTTCCGAACCAATAGCGGAAAAAGAAAATATCCTGCTGCGCTTTCCGATCGTTGTGCGACCGGAAACAGTTACGTGGGGTTCCAATCGCACATCATCATTCAGCGTCACATTTGCGCCGATACAACAATAGGCTCCTACAGAGACATTTTCACCGATTGAGGCTCCCTCCTCCACAATCGCCGTCGCATGGATGCTAGCGCTCGAGGCTATCTTCATCAATATCTCCGCTTCGGAATACAGTCGGAATTTACCAGATCACTTGTTATTCAGGATCGACAATCATCGCACTGAACTCAGCCTCGGCTACTGTTGTGTCACCGACTTTTCCGACACCACTAAATTTCCAAACCCGCCCTTTGCTGCGCAATACATTGACATGAAGTTCAAGATCAGCGCCCGGTTCCACCGGTGCACGGAACTTCGTTTTATCCACTGTCATAAAGTATACAAGCTTACCCTGATCAACCATATCCAGCGTTTCTACAACCAGAACAGCGGCGGTTTGTGCCATAGCCTCCACGATGAGGACGCCCGGCATAATAGGTCGCCCCGGAAAATGTCCTTCAAAGAAATATTCTTTTCCTGTGACCTCTTTTTGACCGATCGCAAAATCACCCGCTGCAATATCCGTCACAGAGTCAATCATCAGAAAAGGATCTCTATGCGGTATCATACGTTTAATACGATCAAGGTCGGCAGTGGCAGCAGCATCTGACATCAGTGGCATCCAAATATCCGGTAAGTTTTACTTTAAGGGTGCTTTGTCCTATAGAACAGGCACATCAGCTATGGAAACAACGAAACGTATCACTTGCTCTAACCGGGGTCCCGTTGCGGGGAAATCACGAGTTTAGGCATAGCTTCATTCAAACGGCGTAACACTTCTTCGGTAACATCAAGCGTATCTTTACTCAACACGACCTGCGTTTTATCCAGCATTATTTCCGCGCGCCGTTCACGCATAATTTCAGTCAGTATCGGAAGCATACGACTTCTGATCGCCTCACGCGCTTTGGCCTGGAGCAACTGGAGTTTGGCCGTTTCCTGCTGCTCAAAATCACGGTGCGCAAAAACCTTGCGTTCAAAAGCGCGGGCACGCGTCCGCAATTCCTCTATTGTCAACTGATCCCGTTCATCGGCGAGCTCGGTTTCCTCACGATTGATTTCTTTTGAGCGTTCCGCAATGATCGTTTCCAACTCGGAACGCAATTCAGCAATTTGCGCTGCAACACT
>CALFWP010000074.1 GCA_937927905.1 uncultured Neomegalonema sp. | reverse complement strand
CAATATTCATGACTAACGACAGAGCCGCCGTTTTCTGTAATGACATTGGAAAATTCTTCAATCAGACCCTCGGCCTGTGCACCGGAAATATCCTGACGCGCTATCATAATATGCTCATACAGAGGCATATGATGTCCTTTTGCTGCAACGGCTTCAAAGCGCAGGGGCGATACCCCTCCCATCCTGCACACGAGCGGCCCGTTACTTTGATTTCGGGAGGTGAGGTTTCACTAACGGGGAAATGCGGGGATTGCAAGTCCGGAAAAACCGGTAAATACCTCTGAAAAATCGTATGAGGGTATCATGGCAAAAGTTCGTGCCACAATTGTTGTGACGGATGACGGGAATGAACCGCCGGAAGCATATCATCAGATCGTTGATTGGCTGATCCGCTGGGAAAAGGGTGCCCGCATCGCCGGTTATGATTTCCGTGATTTACAGCATGTCTGGGACGTGGAAGGCGGAACGGATGCAATCCGGGAGTTACCGCCTATCCTGTTAAAAGACAGCGTATGGGCACGGAATGGCGGGAAAAAAGCACCCGTTGGGAAAATGAAGTTCTCGATTTCCCGCGCCAAACGCCTGAGGAACAGAGCGCGGCGCGGAGAAAAAGAAGACTGATGGCTCTATAAGGCTGCCACTTTACCTGTAATCCCGGTTTTCAAGCCAACCATCCGGAGTTTTTGAAACGTGTGATCAGGGCTGCTTCGCAGCGCGCACCAAGCTGCTGAATAACGACGCTGGCGGCGGCACACCCCATTTTACCGCATGTTTCAGGGTTCTGTCCGGTCGTTAAACCGTTCAGAAACCCTGCTGCAAAAATATCACCTGCACCGGTGGTATCGACCAGTTTTTCTATCGGATCCGCCGGAACATCGACGCGTTTGCCATCCGAGACGATTGTTGCGCCCTTTTCAGAACGGGTAATCGCCACAGTCCCGACCTGGGCGGACACCAAGTTAAGTGCAGCATCAAAATCCTCAGTTTGTGCGAGGGACAGCAATTCTTCCTCATTGGCAAAGAGTATATCCACGCTATCGGCGATGATTTCCTTAAAGCTGTCCCGGTGCCGTTCAACACAGAACGGATCGGACAGAGTCAGGGCGACACGTCGCTCTGATGTGCGCGCGATATCCATGGCATGACGGAATGCGTCTTTGGCGGCAGGCTTATCCCAAAGGTATCCTTCAAGGTAGAGTATCGAGGCACCTCTGATCGCCTCTTCATCAAGGTCTTCCGGACCCAGATCCGTTGCTGTGCCAAGATATGTTGCCATTGTCCTGTCCGCATCCGGTGTGACCATGACCATACAGCGGCCTGTTTCCTCGCCGTCATTGCGCGGGTTTGCGGCAAAAACCGCCCCTATAGCCCGCATGTCATGGGCATAGACTTCGCCGAACTGATCATCACGAACGCGGCCGATTAAAGCCGCCTTGCGGCCAAGCGCGGCAAGGGCAGCAATGGTATTGCCTGCCGATCCGCCGGAGCTTTCCGTCGTCGGACCGAGTTTTTCATAAATGGCTTTTGATTGGGGCAGGTCGATGAGGCTCATGGCCCCTTTGGGCAGATCAACCTGTTCAATCGTTGAAGGTTCAACCTGGGCAACAATATCGACAATCGCATTGCCGACTGCGGTAACATCATAGGTGGTGGTCATCGGTATATGGCCTTGCTCTATAAAATAAGGGCCTTGCATTCACTGCAAGGCCGTTAATTCAGTACGGTCCGGTTGACCTGCGGATCAGGCGCGGTCTGCCGCAGCCTTCAGAGCATCAGCAGCGTCGGTTTTCTCCCACGAGAACCCGCCATCCGCATCCGGTGTGCGGCCGAAGTGACCGTAAGCAGCCGTGCGGCGGTAGATCGGATTGGTCAGGCCAAGGCGGTCCTTGATACCGCGCGGCGTCAGTGTGAAGGTCTCGCGGATTGCTTTTTCAATCACCTCGGGCGGCACTTCACCGGTGCCGTAATCATCGACATAGATCGACAGCGGCTCTGCCACCCCAATCGCGTAGGCGAGCTGCACACAGCAGCGAGACGCAAGACCAGCCGCTACGACGTTTTTGGCTACATAGCGTGAGGCATAGGCCGCCGAACGGTCAACCTTGGTCGGGTCTTTGCCGGAGAATGCGCCGCCGCCATGGGGAGCCGCGCCGCCATAGGTATCCACGATAATCTTCCGCCCCGTCAGGCCCGCATCCCCGTCAGGGCCACCGATGACAAAACGTCCCGTCGGATTGACATGCCAGATCGTATCCGCATCCACCCAGCCGTCAGGCAGAGCCTTTAGTGCGTATGGTTCAACAATGTGGCGGATATCATCAGAGTTCAGGCCCTCGGCGTGCTGAGTCGATATCACAATGGTATGGGCACGCACCGGTTTACCGTCGCGGTATTCGACTGTGACCTGAGACTTTGAATCAGGTTCAAGTTCCGATGCTTCACCGGAATGCCGCGCCGCTGCCATCAGCTCCAGTATGCGGTGCGAGTAAAGAATCGGGGCCGGCATGAGTTCCGGTGTTTCATCACAGGCATACCCGAACATGATGCCCTGATCCCCTGCGCCTTCCTCGGCATGAAGTCCTGCACCGTCATCCACGCCCTGGGCAATATCGGCTGATTGTGCATGAACCATGCATTGCACATCTGCGGTATCCCAGTGAAAGCCCTTTTGCTCATAGCCGATTTCTTTAATCGTCTTCCGCGCAGCTTCTATCATTTCGTCGCGAGTGACAGAGCCACGCACTTCGCCCGCAAGGACGACATTGTTTGTTGTCGTCAGCGTTTCGACAGCAACGCGCGCTTCGGGATCAGCGGCAATAAACAGATCGACAATCGAGTCAGAAATTGCGTCGGAGACTTTATCTGGGTGGCCTTCTGAAACGGATTCAGAGGTAAAAAGATAATCTTTGC
>CALFWP010000073.1 GCA_937927905.1 uncultured Neomegalonema sp. | reverse complement strand
AGTTTGTTCTTGCCCGGCGATTTTTTCATCTAACTGCCGCTGCAACAACAATTGTCCGTTGATAGCCACAACGCGAGCCAGCACTTTGCCGTACTCATCGACAATGTTGGCATCTTCATCCAACGTGATCCCGTATTTTTCAGTCAATTCCTCGGCCATGCGAGCACGTATATCGGCAAGAATGGCTTCTTGATCCGCGATCCGTGCTTGCAGGTCACCACGTTCACATTGAAGCAATAATGTCTTCTGGTCACGACGGCTCATCGCAATGCCCTTGGCTTTTTGGGCAGCACGTTCTTCTTTGACGTAAGCTACGCAATCGGTCACTTGTGCGCCGGTGTCATCCACCAAGGCTGTAACGGGAATAGGTGTTTCTGCACTGGTCGGTTTTTCACCGGCCATCGCTTCGGTCGCCGCCAAACTACCTGCCACTGCCGCAACGCCAGCCAGTCGTCCGAATTTACCCATGATGGAAGAAAATAAATTATCGGCTCTATTATCTAATGAATTCAGTAATTTCGTCAAATTTTCTTGACAAAATAGATTTGACTTTGGGGTGTTTTGACCAGTCGGATGTCCAATAGGCATCTGCGTATTTTTGCCACTTGGCCGCATTACCGGCGGTGTGGTGTGGGTCATTTGTCCTTCAGGGTCGGCAACATCACATGGCGCAGACTGGCTTGCTCGGCCTTCTGCTGGGTGATGCCCAGATATTCCATTGTGGACGCTTCTGACTTGTGCCCCAGCAACTTGCTGATGACGGCCAGGGGTTCGCCCGCCCAATACATATGCGTAGGCTTGGTGCGACGGATGGAGTGCGTGCTGTAATCCTCCGGTGGCAGTCCTAAAAAATCTGCCCATGATTTGACCAACTGTGCATACCAAGCACGGCTGATCGGTTTGGCTCCACGGCTCTTGCTGCGCGTGAACAGGTAATCGGATGGCTGTTTGCCTGACGCTTTGATCCACCGTTCGATGGTTTGCCGGGTGGGTTCGGTAAGTACCGGATACACCCCGCGCCGGGTCTTTTGCTGTTGACGTCGCAACACCGTTTTGATCGTGCCATCGCCGTAGCGAACATCCGACACCTTTAGTGAGAGCAGATCGCCCGCTCTCAGCATGCTGTCCACGCCCACGGCCAATAAGCACAGATCGTGGTGTTTGCGTTCTGCATTGAGATGCCGTCCCAACACGGCCAGACCATCCACCCAAAATGCCGTTTTCGGACCCACTGCTCGCTCGCGGTTCCATCCGGCACCGTTGCGCCGGAGCAGGTGATTCATATCGGCAGAGGGGGTGAGTTTCGCTAATTCCAAAAGCGAAAGTATTTTATCAATTTGGCTCAGGAAATCAAAGGCCTGCCAAGCCGCTGCCAGAGGGGTATCCGACAATGGCACATGAAGATTGCATGAAAAAACAGACGCTTAGCGGTTTCGCTTTTGGAAAAAGCAAGGGTATGATGTGGGCCCGAGCCTAACATACCATGACCATTTCGAACGACAATTTCGTCTTCGCCACGCGCTACTATCGGCTCATCCGGGCCTGGGTGCTGCACAATGAGCGCCACCGTCGGGCCATCGGTAACGATGCAGCGGATATTCAGATTCCGTTGGAGGATTTTGTCAGCCAGTACGAGGGACTTGATCGGTGAGTTCAGCGCTCAAGAACGATGGGTCGATGATCACGCAACAGACTACGTGCTTTGGCGGCGGTTCGCGTATCGATCCGATTGTGCATCACAGCTTCGTCGATTTCAGCTTCCGTGACGCTTGCTTTGCAGCGTCCAATTTCCCGCTCGGCCTTTTCGATGGCCGTCGAGATACTTTGACCGTCAAGCCGTGTCGCAAACTGTTGGAGCGTTATCTGACGAGCCTGTGCAAGCTGCGCGAGTTGACTGCGCGCCAAGCGGCCCGCCTTCCGAGCCAAGTCTTCGCGTTCAAAAGCGAGATCACTGGCGCGGGCATGATCCAAAACCGACTGTCGAATAGTCTCCAGCTTCAGGCGCGACGGGCTCTTGAACCCAAGAAAGTTGACACCCGGATTTCGTTCCATTCTGGCCTGGGTCTCTCGCGCCTCCGCGAACGCTTTTCGACGATAGCCCAGGTTAGCGGCAGCCGCTTCTTCGACCTTGATAGCTCGGTCCGCATCACGAGTGGCCGCGATCAGATCCCGGTCGATCTGCACAAGATTGCGCTCAGCATGTCTGAGCGTTTCAAGGCGCTCGGTGACTGCTACCAATTGTGTGATCCTCGCTTCGGTCGTCATGGCAGTCCGTCCTCTTTGAGAATGCAGGCTGCACCAGCAGACTGTAATTCCGTCAGCAGTGGTGGGCCACGGCTTCGCTTTGCAAGAGTGAGAAGCAAGACTGATCGAGTTAGCGACAACCGTTCTTCTGGCTCCCGGTGTTCGCTCGTCTCTTTTCAACCGTTCGGGCACAATCAATTGAACAGCGCTGCTCTCAAGTCACCAACAAGGCGAGTGCTGCCCGCGCGAGAGGCAGCGCAGTACCTTGGCTATGAAGCCCCGACAGCCGCGTTCTACACGTACATTCGTACCATTGGCATTTTCCCATTGCCGGAGCGCCAGGGGGCCTATGATCGATTAGCCATCGATGCCGCGCTCGACCGAGCGTCTGGGTTGGAAGCACGAACCGATTTTGGAGCTGTGAGCTATGGTCGTCCGCCGGTACGATAACATCGTCGCCCAGCAGGGCCGAAAGCGTAAGGACGGTTCGCGTTCACGAACCTACTATTACCGGGTTCGGCAGAAAGGCGCTAAACCACTGTGGGTGCGCATGGCGGGCGTGCCGGGTGATGTTGAGTTCGAAGCGCAGTATCGCAAGCTGGTCCAGCCGGAAGATCTACGAGGATCACCGTTTTCGTTTCGGGTTCTGATCGGCTCTTATCGTGACAGCTCTCGCTATCGGCAGCTGTCTGATCGGTCCAAGAAAGACTACAGCGATGTGATGGACTTGATCGGTGAATGGCTTGGTGAGATGGATGCCAGCCGGTATCCGAGGCCCGAAGTCATTCGGATGCGCGATGAAAATGCCCGCCGGCCTAGGCGCGCGAATTACTGTGTTCAAGTCATGTCGATCCTGATGGAGCACGCCATCGATTTGGGGTGGCGAAATGATAACCCGGCCAAGAGCGTGAAAAAGCTCAAAGGACAAGGTGGGTATCGCCCGTGGCGCGTAAACGAGATCGAGGCCTACCGCGCTGCGGCGGATCAACTGGGATTGCTGATCTTTGAGCTACACATGGGGACTGGCCAACGACCGGGCGACGTCACCGCCATGCGCTGGAGTGACTACGACGGCCACGAAATTTGCGTGATCCAAAGCAAGACGGGAGCAGAATTGTGGATTCCGCCGACCGATCGTCTGCGTCAGGTGCTTGATGAGGCGAAGATGGAGGCCAACGGTTCGACCATTCTTGCGAACCAACGCGGTGAACCCCTGACCTATCATCAGATGGCGCGGAGTTTTCGAAAGAGCCGCACCGCGGCTGGCATTGATGGCGTATCGTTCCACGGACTGCGGAAGAACGCGACGATCACTCTGGCTGAAGCGGGATGCTCAAATGCAGAGATCAAGGCCATCACCGGCCATACCACGGATGCGATGGTTGAACTTTACAGCAAAGGGGCGCGGCAGAAAACGATGGCCCGCAACGCCCGGCGGAGAACGAGTGGCGATGCACACCAAACCGGACCTATCTCTAAATCAGGTCAAGCGATTGAAACTAAAGTTAAAAAGGTGGAGGCGACGACCGGAATCGAACCGGTGTACACGGATTTGCAATCCGCTGCGTAACCACTCCGCCACGTCGCCGAACACCAGGAAATCATTAGGTTTACCGCTTATCTCCGTCAAGCGCTTATTCCGGATTTTACAGTCCGTTTTAAAGTTTCTTTTTCTGCGTCGACTTTATTCGCATGTTAATAAAACAGCATTTAGCACCCAATGGCCTGGACATTGTACGGTACGTCAGAACGCCACGAAGGAGGCTACTTTTTCACCGTCCGGTCCTAACAGCACAAGTTCCGCCAGCCCCGGAGCAACCCGGTATCCGGATGCGGTTTCCAGGGCCGAAAGGTAGCTTTTTTCAAGGGCGATATGTTCGCATTCCACCTGCGCGGCAAGCACATTGCCCATCTCAAAGTCCCCCTGAAGAGTTTCAGTGAATTCACCGCCATAATTGCTGCAAATACCAGGGCCGCCTGCATACCCGCTGATACCATCGAAATGTAGCTCGGCGGAAGCGGGAACCTTTTTGCCATTCAGTTTAGACAAACGCCATGATGTACCGGACAACTCTTTCAGATCCCCGACATCATCGGCAATCTCAACACGGACCGGTTTTTCCCGAAATGTTTCCTGGGCCGGAGACGTTTTTTCTGAAGGGATCGCTTTCGGCAGCACTGCAGCAACCTTTGTATCGGAACGGCCGGATTTGTTTGCAGACGGTTCAGGCGTGTCTGCCCCAGCAGCCTTGAGCGAAACAGGCTTCAGTGATGCTGTCAGGACTTCCGGTGCCGCATCCTCCGGCAAGTCTTTTACTTCGGTATAGCCCTCATCAACAATCGCAGCAGCGGTCAGCTTTGCCTTGGCCGGTGCCAAAACGCCTGTTCCTGCATCCGTTTTTACTGTATTCGACAGGGCCGCATGCTGAACGGGTCTGCTTTCCGGAAGCGGTGTTGTAAAGCGCTGCGGGCGCGCTTTCGGCATTGGAGACAAAAACGCCAATTCATTCTTGATTACCGCGTCCGGAGCGCTTTTTTGCACTGCAACACGTGTAGGTGCCGGATCAATACGATAAGGACGTTCGCGCGGGACCGGACTGTACGACCAGTCAAGTGACGCCACTTCAACCGGTTCGGGTTTGGACTGCTCAACGGTGACAGGTTCGCCAACATCACTAAAGTCAACCGGAGCATATACGGAAACGACCTCCAGAGGCTCCGACCGGATCAGCAAAGAGGCAAGAGGCTCTGCTGCAATAACGTCAATAGCCGATTGCACAGTATATTTCGAAAAATCCGGAACAGAGAAAGACCGGCCATCTGCAGAATATCTGTGACTTGCGGTAGACCCGTAAGCAACCGGCTGACTTTGAGGCAGGTCAAGCGGCACTGTCTCAACCGGTAAAAAAGACGCGCTGGCCGAGGCATCCGCAAATACCGCAGCAGGCAAAAGATTGGATGAAACTGTAAATGCTGTCTCTGTGCTATCAACCGGAACAGATATCAACTGTGCCGTGTTACCGGTCAAAAACGGTATGGCAGCAACATTCAGAGGGCTTCCACCTATAATCTGCGTATCGATAGCCTGTCCTCGTGTCACCAGCGCCTGTCCTCGTGTCACCAGCGTATGAGGCGTAAAGTTCTGTCCTGAAGCGGAAGAAACCGACAGCGTGGCCGGATCAGTCTGATATTGAGGTGCCGGTATAAAAGAGGCGCCAAGATCAGGCACACCAAGCGACAGTGATGCCGGGGGTAACGGTTGAAATTGCTGTGCCGGGGCAGGTACGGATTGCAAAAACGGCTGCACCGTACCGGCATCTATCGACGGTCCGCCAGGAATATCCACCAGCGGCGCACCTCGGACGGTCCGGTCCTGATAGACGGACTCGGAAAAGGTCGGCTGTACTGAAATATCCTGACCGCTACCGGCAAGAGGCGCACCGTATGTCTGCTGATAAAGCGCATCATTCTCAGAACGGGTCCCGCCTATATATACAGGATTGCCCGGTTCAGCCGGTCTGGGCGAATTTAAAGCCGCCTCTTTTGCATCCGCAGGCCCCAAAGGGTAAAATAGCACATCAGCCGCCCGGTTGATACCGGTGTCACAAGCGGCCAATGTACCGGTCAATGCCGTTGCCGCAAAAAGACGCGACGCCGTACACATGGTTTTGTCTATTTTCGCCATCAACCGTCTCCTTATTATTATGTCCGGCCGGTTATTATGCCGTACCGGTTATTCAAGTGCGTGCCGCCCCATAGCGAGAAACTTTTCCCGCCGTTCAAGGCGAATATCATCCGGTGACATTGTGTCGTAAGCTGAAAGCGCACTATCAATCGCATCTCCTAGTGCACGTATTGTTCCCGCCCTGTCGCGATGCGCCCCGCCCAAAGGTTCGGGCACCACCGCATCCACAACATTCAGCGAGAGCAAGTCCTGAGCAGTCAGGCGCAAAGCAGCAGCCGCATCGCGCGCTTTATCAGCATCTTTCCACAGGATCGATGCGCACCCTTCCGGAGAAATTACTGAATATATTGAGTTTTCGAGCATAAGAACCCGATTTGCCGTCGCAAGCGCAATCGCACCACCGGATCCCCCCTCACCTATAACGGAGGCAATGACGGGCACATTCAGTTCCAGACACTTTTCTGTCGAGCGTGCAATCGCTTCAGCCTGGCCACGCTCTTCCGCACCCTTCCCTGGATAGGCCCCGGGCGTATCCACAAAACTCAACACCGGCAGATTAAACCGGCCGGCAAGATTCATCAGGCGGATGGCCTTGCGATATCCCTCCGGGCGCGCCATACCGAAATTGCGGCGCAGACGCTCATGGGTGTCAGCACCCTTTTCCTGACCGAGAACAACCACCGCCCGTTCACGAAAGCGTCCCAGACCCCCGATCACAGCCTCATCTTCGCCAAAACCGCGATCACCGGCCAAAGGGGTGAAATCGTCAATCAGGGTCTCGATGATCCCTAATGCATGAGGCCGGTTCGGATGACGCGCGACCTGACACCGGCGCCAGGGTGTCAACTTGCTGTAAAGATCACGCAGTTGCTTTTGCGCCTTTTCCTCAAGCTGCGAAACTTCTGCCCCGATATCCATATCCGGGTCATCCTTGGCAAGAAGGCGCAATTCTTCCGCCTTTCCCTCCAGCTCCGCGACGCTTTTCTCGAAATCAAGATATTGCAGCATGATTTGGTTTCCGGTCCTGGGTTAAAGTTATCTAATTTTTTACACAAAGAAAAGCAAATAACTCACTGAAATGAATAAATTTTCATACACTTCAGAAAACGTTTAACAGCCGTACAACACTGGAAGTCCGATAAGTGTCTCTTTTAACAATGAAAGTTCGTATTCGTCACTCATCCGATGACCGCTCCCGCGCACCAGATTCAAACGTATGTCAGTGCCATCAAGATGCGTGAGCAGCGCCAGCGCGCGCTCATAGGGTACGTCTTTATCGGCTGTCCCATGTAACAACCGGACTGGGAAATCAGCCCTGAAAGGCTCTCTGAGAATCAGATGGTTCCTGCCTTCGCGAATAAGACGCTCCGTTATGATATAGTCATCCCCGTAATCACCGGGCAAAGACACCAAACCCTGTTTCATAATTGCACTGCGCTGGGCGCCGGAGGCAGACGCCCATATCAGATCCTCGGTAAAATCAGGTGCGGCAGCAATACCAATCAGTGCCGCAACACGCTCAGGCGCTTCCCGTGCGAGCAAAAGTGCAATCCATCCTCCCATGGAGGATCCGACATAAATCTGAGGTCCCTTCGTCAGCGCTGTTACAATATCGCGGCTATCCCGCACCCAATCACCAATACAGCCGTCCTCAAAGCGCCCCGATGACGCGCCGTGTCCGGTATAATCGAAGCGCAGATAGTCAATATCAAGTGCCTTGCAAACACTTTCGAGATAAAGCGCTTTGATCCCGGTCATGTCCGATTTGAACCCACCGAAAAATACAACACCGGGCCTGCGATCCTGGCCTTGCGCAGAGCATTTATGATAGGCAATACGTCGGTGGTCTTCAATTGTCAGAAAGTCAGAATCGCCCATGGCTCACGCCTCCTCCGGTAAGCAGATCCAGAACATGCCGGTATGCCCGCCTGACGGCGATAGAAAAGCACCGGTGATTCTGCAACTCGTCCCTGCCCTGAACGAAGGCGGCGTCGAACGGGGTGCGCTTGAAATTACCGAGGCAATCGTTGGTGCGGGCGGACGGGCACTTATTGCTTCTGCAGGTGGCAGGATGGAGCGGCGCCTTCGCCATATCGGAGGGGAATTGATCCGGCTTCCCCTTGATCGTAAAGACCCGGTCTCAATGTTCCGCAATGCGCGGCATTTAATGCGGCTGATCCGCGAAGAAAACATTGATCTGATTCACGCCCGTAGCCGCGGCCCCGCCTGGAGCGGGTTATTTGCCAGCCGCAGGACCGGAACACCGTTTGTGACAACCTATCATGGCGCCTATAACGAGGGAGAACCGGGAAAACGGCTTTATAATAGCGTCATGGCGCGCGGCAAACCTGTGATCGCAGTATCCGATTTCATCTCTACGTTAATCCAAAGACGGCATTACACCGATCCCTCACGTATTATTACGATCCCGCGTGGGGCGGACTTATCCTATTTTTCACCGGACAAAGTAAAGCCGGACCGTCTAGCAGCTCTGGTCGAAGAGTGGCGGCTTGATGATGAAAGCAGGCCGATCATAATGTTACCCGGACGCCTGACACGGTGGAAAGGTCAGGAAATTTTTATCGAAGCCTGCCGGATTGTGAAAGAACGATGCGGACCGGACGCATTTCTGGGATTGATTGTCGGAAGCGCAAAAGCCGGTTCGGTTTACAGTACCATGCTGGATAAGCAAATCGAGAAAAGCGATGTAGCCGACTGTGTAAAAATCACCGGTGCCTGCAAGGACATGCCGGCCGCCTATACAATGGCGCAATGTGTGGTGTCCGCCTCCACAGACCCAGAGGCATTCGGGCGCATCGCGGTCGAGGCACAGGCTATGGGCCGTCCGGTCATTGCAACGGACCATGGCGGTGGCCGCGAAACCGTGGAACATGACAAAACCGGCCTTCTGGTCAAACCTGCCGATGCGGAGGGGCTGGCCGGAGCCATTGAAAACATTCTGGAAATAGACGAACCGATGCGTAACAAAATCGGCAGGGACGCCATAGACCGTGTCCGTAAATCGTTTTCGGTTGACCGGATGAAGTCCGCGACTCTGGATGTCTATGAACGTGAGACCGGCATAGCATTTCCATCACGCTGAGACGTTTTACGGGACAATTAAAGCAGATTTTGTGTTTCCTCACAGACGGCCTGAACACGCAGTTCTGCTAATTGTGCTTCAACTTTGATATAAATGAATTAAATACAAAAACCCTGCAATAAATTACAGGGTTTAAAAACATAATGATCCGTAGATCAGGCTATAAATCTATAAGAGCCGTACACAATACGCAAGCGAAGCGGCACCGAAAACTGAAACAGGCTTAAGCTTCGGC
>CALFWP010000072.1 GCA_937927905.1 uncultured Neomegalonema sp. | reverse complement strand
GACCTGTTCGACAATGGCGGTGTGCCCGTTGTTATGAAGCAGCTTCTGAAAGCGGGCCTGCTGCACGGGGATTGTATAACCGCCACTGGCAAGACTATGGCCGAAAACCTTGAGAGTGTGCCGGATGTGCCTGATGGGGTGGTTGTTCATCCGATTGATACACCGATTACCGCAACCGGCGGTGTTGTCGGCTTGCAAGGCAATCTCGCACCCGAAGGGGCCATTGTGAAGGTCGCGGGCATGTCCGAGGAAGAACAGGTGTTCTCCGGCCCTGCACGGGTGTTCGAATGCGAGGAAGATGCGTTCGAGGCCGTAAAAGCGCGTACATATAAAGAGGGCGAAGTCATCGTGATCCGCAATGAAGGTCCCAAGGGCGGCCCTGGAATGCGCGAAATGCTCTCAACCACTGCCGCCTTGTCGGGGCAGGGTATGGGTAAAAAAGTTGCCCTGATCACCGATGGCCGGTTTTCCGGTGCAACGCGCGGTTTCTGTGTCGGGCATGTCGGCCCCGAAGCTGCTGCCGGTGGGCCGATTGCCCTTGTGCGGGATGGGGACATGATTACGATCAATGCCATCACGGGTGAGATGTCCGTTGATGTCTCCGATGAAGAGATGACGCGGCGCAAAACGGACTGGAAAGGCCCGCGCGAAACGATTTACGCCTCAGGTGCGCTCTGGAAATACGCACAGCTTGTCGGTTCGACCATCAACGGCGCAGTGACGCATCCCGGCGGCGCGAATGAGAAGCATATGTATTCTGAAATCTGAGCGATATGTTGCAGAAATTGAATTTACAGCCGTTGTTGAAAACAGCGCGCCTCTTGTTGAGGCCGCTGACTGCTGCGGATGAAAAAGGATTGTATTCTGCAGCAAGCGATCCGGAAATTTGGTCGCAGCATCCTGCGAAAAACCGGCATGAAAAAGAGGTTTTCGACCGTTATTTTGAATTTTTGCTAGGGACCAAAGGGACACTCATTGTTCTTGAGGCGGCCACAAAAAGAATTATTGGCTGTTCACAATTCTATCCGGTGACGGATCAGCCCGGCGAAATTGGCATTGGCTTTACTTTTTTGTCCCGCCCGTATTGGGGCGGGCAGTGGAACCGGGAAATGAAAGCTTCAATGATCGCGCATGTTTTAAAAGATTTACCTCGTGTCTGGTTTCATATTGACCCTGAAAATATTCGTTCACAGGTTGCTACGACAAGATTGGGCGCGCAATTCGCTTATAAGGCTGAATTGGATCTCGGGAGTGGTCTGTCCGCTTTCAGATGTTACACACTCACAGCCGCCGACTGGAACGGCGCTGGAGGTTTGCCACTGAATCCCGGCACTGATTAAGCTGTTCGCTTACGATGCCCACCCTTCTGATCATCTATCATTCCCGCACAGGTGGAACGCGGCAAATGGCACAAGCGGCCTGTGACGGGGCTATAGCCGAAATTGAAACCGTCCTGAAGTTGGCGGAAAATGCGAGCGCAGCAGACTTACTCGCCGCTGACGGTTATATTTTCGCTGCCCCTGAAAATCTGGCGGCAATATCAGGCATCATGAAAGATTTCTACGACCGCACCTATTACGATGTGCTCGGCAAACTGGAGGGGCGGCCCTACGCCCAGATGGTCTGCGCCGGGTCCGATGGCGAAAATGCCGTGCGCCAGACTGCTCGTATCGCAACAGGTTGGCGTTTGAAACAAGTGCAGGAACCTTTGATCATCTGCACCCACGCGCAAACCCGAAAACAGATTTTGGCTGAGAAATCAATCGTTGAAACCGACCTTCAGCAATGCCGGGAGTTGGGTGCCCTGATGGGAGCCGGTTTGTCGCTCGGGGTTTTCTAGACGCTGTAAATCATACGATAACAAAGGTTAAAATTATTAACCTATTTTATAAAGTATAGAATTTAATGCTATGATTAATAACATTTTTCTAGACTGACGATCTTCGTGTGTTAAGGTTACGGGAAATCATACGGATGAGGCATCACATGAAACGCATTGTAACGATAGCAGCCGGCTTATTCCTTGTTGCGGGTTGTGCGCCCTTTGAGCATGGCCATTACGCAAGTGATGTCGCGCATCAGAACACCGTTGGTGATCCTGCCGGAACACCGCTCGTCTATGAGGGATCTCTGTCGAGTTTTTCCGTAGCCGGTCTGTTTGACGGCATTTGGGGATCATCGGATCATACGCATCAGACGGCGAACCTGCATACGCAGTCAACAGCCTTGCCTGTTCCGGCCAGTCAAAGCTTTTTCCCTGTCCCGCAAACCGTACCTTTGCAGAATACTCTGGTCAGTCCGGTTTCGCAGACTGCTTACACGGTGCAGCAACCGGTAACCCGATATGTAAGTCAGGATTTCGGTGCGCAACCGGTCCAGCAATTTACGTCTCAACCGGTATACCAGACCTCCCCCTTCCCGGCACAGCAAGTCATACAGGCACCGTCTGTGCCGCAAAGCTTTCCGGCACAACAGAGCTTTGGTGCTCCCGCGCCGATCGTAACGGATGTTCAGGTCGTGCCGGCGGCTCAGAGCTTTTTCACACCGGCCTCAACTGATATTCAGGTTCTTCCCGCGACCCAGAATTTTTATACACCGGCTCCCGCTGTTCAGAGTCATATCCTGGCCACAAGTCACGGGCAACCGCATCAGGTTGATGCAAACGGATATCTGATTTGCAATCATAGCCTGCAACAACATGCCGCGCATCAGGCTTCACAATTTCACGGGCAAAGCGTTCCCCGTTTCTAAGGGGTGCTGCAAATTTGAAATGAAAAAACTGCCCGGGTTTTCCCGGGCTTTTTTAATTTTGTCTTTTCACCCTGAAACAACAATCACAACGGAATGATATTTTTATTTTTTCAGTGTCATAACATTACCGGAGACGCTGAAACCCTCAAGCCGGTTCAGGAATGTCATGCCGAGCAATCCGATTTCCAGCTCGCCCGGTTGTGAAACGGCGGCGCGGATATCATTGACCACGATATCCCCGATCTTTACCGCGTTCAGGCGGACCGGTGCCACGAATGTCGTTCCGTTGGCCGTGCTGACCGGCAATGAAAAGTTCAGATCCGCATCCTCGTAGCCGATCGCACGTGCTGTATCATAAGGCAGGACCACCGATGATGCGCCGGTATCGACCAGAAAACCCGTGCGCACCCCGTT
>CALFWP010000071.1 GCA_937927905.1 uncultured Neomegalonema sp. | reverse complement strand
GCTCGATGGCGTGTAGATGCCGCCCGAGGAGCTGCTGCTTGAAGTTGTACCGCCGGAGGAAGACGACGTTGTGCCGCCCGAGGAGCTACTGCTTGAGGTCGCGCCGCTAGACGAAGACGATGTTGTGCCGCCCGAAGAGCTGCCGCCTGACGAAGTGTTGCCGCCCGATGATGAAGACGAAGTTGTCCCACCGCTGGACGAAGTTGTCCCACCACTGGACGATGAGGACGAGCTGCTTGAAGAAGATGACGAAGACGAGCTGCTGGAAGATGCACCCGACGATGATGAAGAGGATGTCGGGGTCGTGTTGTTCGTAATATTAGTCGTGGAATTGTCGATGAACGTTTCACCGCCACCACCTTCAACTACGATTGTCTGGTTTGAACTCACAGCGCCGCCGAAGCCGCCACCGAAGAAACCTCCGAGGCCGAAACCGCCACCGATAAAGGACGGGGCCTGGATCGGTTGTGCGAATTGAGGGGCCGGAGCCTGGAAGACCGGTGCGGGTTGTACCGTTGGCGGTGTCACATTAATGACTGTCGTGGATGGTTTTTGCGCAACTGTAGCAGATGTCGGGCAAGGGTCCGCCAGATTCGGGAGTCCGCCGACGGTTTTTGAAGTATTTGCATTTCCATTCGTCCCGAGAACAGGAAGAGCACCTTCCAGAAGATGGTCGGAACACTCAATGGTGTCGTGAGTCACAACAGGCAAAGGTTCGATTTCGACTGTTTCAATGACCTCAACAGGTTCGAGCACCAAAGGTTCAACTTTGACCGGTTGTAGCGTTTCGATAACCTGAGTTTCAATGGCTGGAAGGGGTGTGTACACAGGCTCGACAGAAATAATTCTTTCAGGTCCTGCCGGAACAATCGGGCCGATTACAGGTTCAACCGGAAGGGCAACAGGTGCCGGAGCGAATACAGGTTCAGGTGCCAGCACCTGAACCGGCGCGGGTGCAGGAGCTGTGATAATAGGCTCCAATGTGAACTCATCCGGCGCTGACGCATCAATGAGCGGAAGAATGGCGCGATCAATTGCAGCTCTTGCTGCGGATGATGCCTCAGCCGTTCCCGCATAGCGCAACTTAAACAGAGTTTCATCATTTTCAGGTTGAATTGGTGTGGCATAAGCTCCAAGGGATGTTGCGAAAGCGGCCGCTGTCACGGCGACCCCAAGCGCAGAACGTGATGGTGACAATTTCCAGTTTGACATGGTCGCCTCTTTAATTTTCGTCATTCGCGTGTCGATGCGAAAAGTCTGTGCAATGCATGGGCCAATTCAATGAGCTTAGAGTTCTGCACGTCGAATATGACGTAAGCTGATAGAATTTGGCACATGCAGCAACGCATTTCTAGCGTATGCTGATTAATATGCGTTGAATAAATTCAGGATTTAAGGTTAACAGTACTTAGTACTTCAAATAGTTTTGATTGGGTGTCCCGAAACTATACAGTAGATTTTCCGAACTGTGCCAAAATGTACTTCCGGAAAACAGAAACGCGTTTTGATGTACTCAACTCTTTAGCGTACACAATATAGGGTTCAATCACCGGACCCTTTTGTTCCGGGAGGACACGGATCAGCGAGTCGCCAGGCTCGGACAGATATTCCGGCATCAATCCGATGCCGACGTTTTGCTTGACCGCTTCCAGCACGGCAAACTGGGTTGTTACAGTCAGTCTGGGCCTGAAATTAAGAAGGTTCTTGCTTTCGCGGTTCAACCAGTCGATCTCATAAGTCGGTTGCGGTGCCGCCTCACTGTAAATGATCAGATCATGATCCGAGAGATCCTCAACTGTTTCAGGAATCCCTCTTTGTGCCAGGTACGCGCCGGATGCAAAAAGCCCGATGCGCATTGACCATAGCTTTCGGCCTATGACGTCTGCCTGTCTCGGTGCTCTCATGCGGATGGCAACATCCGCCTGGCGCATGGGAAGATCCAGTATTTTTTCCGTCAATATCAGCTCGATATTCAATCCCGGGTGCTCTGCAAGAAGTTTCGGCAGGCGCGGGGTCAGCCAGCGGATCCCGAAACCAAGCGTGGTTGTGACACGCAAAGGTCCGTGCACGCCCTCGCGATTGTTCCTTAAGCGTGCTGTTGAGGCCTCAAGCTGCGCTGTAATTTCCTGGGTTGCTTCATAAAGGATTTCGCCTTCCGATGTCAGCAGCAGGCCCCGTGCATGGCGATGGAACAGTGTCGCGCCCATGGACAATTCAAGGTTTCTGATCTGGCGGCTGACAGCTGATTGACTAAGGTGCAGGGTTTCGCCCGCATGGGTCACATTTCCGGCATTTGCAACAGCGTGAAAAACCCGCAGCCGGTCCCAGTCCATTTTCAGATGCTCCTTAATATCAAAATGATGACAGAATACTGTCCCATGTGCGAATGTTTTGTAGAACACGGCGGATAATATACCAATGGGGTTTGCGCTATGATTACGTTTGCGGTGTGGCTGATTTCAGGTCTGTCCGGGGCTTGGCAGCGGTATTTCGGGCCAATTCGCTTTGTGAAGTCCCGGGTTTGCTGCATTCTGGCAGGGGCTGCTGTGTTTTTCGGCGGGGTTTCACAGGCGCAGGTCGCGGACGGCGTATATCACGGCCTGGACGGGGCGCAGGGCATTGCCGTGCAGATTGTTCAGGTGGAGGACGGCTATATTGTTGATATCGTTTCGGCCTCCAGCGGGCAGGCCCGGTTTGAGGCCGAAGCGGTCCCTAATGGTGTTCGCGGGCCTCTGGTCCTGCAAGGGAAAAAAGGCATTGTTGAATTCCGGAGAATTCCTGTTGGCCTATCCATGGTCTGGCGTCCTGATGCAGGCGGGGACGAACTGATTTATGCGTTCACAAACGCAAATCTTGAGTTGCCGCAACTGCCGCCGGGTTACAAAGACCCGCCGCCGCCGGGGGCAACCCGGGTGAATCCCGTTGATTTTCTGACCAGTTATGAATTCTGGGAGGCGGCACAGGTTGCAAGGACGTATGACGGGCTGGATGACAAATATCGTGTCATCATGAAATCATTTGCCACCGTACATACGGATATTCTGTGGAAACTATGCCGTGCGCCGGTTGCGCCGGATCAGTTGACGGATGCGTTGCGCGGCCAGGGGGTTACCTGTTCGGCTGTACAGAATAAAATCAGAAACATGCAGCAATCCGGAAAATTCAGCAGTTTCAAGCGTGCTGTTCATTTTGAAAAGACCGACGCATCCGTTGCCGTGGAATGCGCCTGGGGTGCCAACAGTGCGCAAATTTGTGCCCGTGCTGCCCGGCGCACTCAACAGGCGACACTGTCTCTGGAGACAGCAGGTACCGTTTTAGGGCGTTTTTGACTGTCTTTTAATTATAGATAAAAGCCGCTCGCGTGCCGGGGGCAGAGCATTCAACCCCAGTGCACCGCCGGCCCAGCGTTCCAGAAAGTACCCGCTCAGTACAAGTGCATCCGCAAATTCAGCGGCATCCGCAATGGTGCCCCCCTCGCTCAAAAAGGGCGGCAACGGTAATAACTTATCCGCATACTCCGCACCGGCCTGCCGTGTGACGGCACGCCCCGATCTGGGTGAGACATAAGAAAGTCCCTCGGTCGCTGCGGTAACGGCGCATTTTTTTAGATCAAGGCCGAAACCCAACTCGGCGAGCAAGGCAATCTCCCATTGTGCATAAGCAACGCGGCGGCTGCCGGTATCGGTTAGAAGCTTCAGAAACAGTTCAGTCAGATCAAACAGAGAAGTCGCTGTACGCTGAGGTAGAAACACACAGGCAAGCGCCCGCATCGCATCCAGCGTTGCCAGGGCTTCACGGTCGGATATGGCATCAGAAGCATAGGGGTGAATCAGCTCGACCTCAAATGCTCCGAGATTTTCGGATAATCGCGACCGCCACCGCAATGATACATGATTTCCGGGTTGCAGAACCGGCGACAGCCTGCGCCCCGCCCCGCCGCGCACCAGTCCGGCATGACGCCCGTAATCAGCCGTCAGCGCCTCGATAATCACCGCATTTTCACCGTAACGGCGCACCGAAAGAACAATACCAGTTGCGCGCCACTCCATGTGTGCATCCTATACGGAAAATGACATCACAAAAACAGCTCTGCCGGTCAGGAGCGATACTAGAGCAATTATAGGAACAAAAAAATATTGGAGCGGGCGGCGGGAATCGAACCCGCGTCATCAGCTTGGAAGGCTGAGGTCTTACCACTACACAACGCCCGCGCTCTGTCGTGTGACTACATCAACAGAAACTACGAACGCTTCATAACCGTGCTGCCCCTGATGAGCAAGAGGTTTAAGTCGGGGTTTTTTGCCCTATTTCACGCTTCAGCCGATATCGGGAGAGAATTATGACCCTGCGTGCCGTTTTGACCGCCTGTATCGTCAGTGCCGGTCTTCTGTCGTGTTCCAATGTTTCCGGAGACACTGAAATGCCGGATTATGTCGTTGAACGTACGGATCGGGATTTTGAGATACGCCGCTATGACCCGCTTATCTTTGCCGAGGTCACGACCTCCGGCACAAGGCAGGAGGCTGCCGGAAAAGGTTTCCGGCAGCTTGCGGCTTACATTTTCAACAAAGAAAGACCCGAGGGCGGCATCGCAATGACTGCTCCCGTGATTACACAGCCTGTCCGGGCTGAAATTGCCGGACCGGGAACAATCATTCAAGCCGAAGACGCCGACGGAGAGTGGACGATGGCCTTTTCCATGCCGCCGGAATGGACGCTGGCGACGCTTCCGAAACCTGCTAATCCCGCCATCAGAGTTTATGAACAACCATCCCGTAAAGTGGCTGCGATACGCTTTTCCGGCCGTGCGGGTGACCGGATGCTCCGGGACAAAGAAGCCCTTCTGACCGCCTGGCTGGTTGAGAACGGCATTACCGCCACCGGACCCGCCGAATATGCGTTTTACAACGATCCCTGGGTGATCGGTCCGCTGCGGCGAAACGAAGTGCTTATCCCTGTGGAATAGTCAGTCAGACGCAGTTTGGCGCAATCTGAATCGTATGTTGCAATTGTAAGAGTTTCAGTACGATTTGCGCCAGCTTTGCGTTATAGAGGTCTTCACGAAAGACCGGAGCGCCCGATATGGCCAGAATTCTCATTACATCCGCCCTGCCTTACATCAACGGGATCAAGCATCTCGGCAACCTGGTCGGCTCTCTGCTGCCCTCGGATGCCTATGCCCGTTACATGCGGGCGCGGGGTCATGAGGTGATGCATATCTGCGCGACCGATGAACACGGCACTCCCGCAGAACTTGCTGCGGCAAAAGCCGGACAACCGGTCGAAGAGTTCTGTGCGACGATGTACGAAACGCAAAAAGCGCTCGGCGAAGGGTTCCGGTTGAGTTTCGATTATTTCGGGCGCTCTTCCGGACCGCGCAACCATGCACTGACTCAACATTTCGCGGGCCGCCTGTCCGAAGCCGGATTGATCGAAGAGGTAATGGAAAAACAGATCTATTCGAAGGCCGACGGGCGCTATCTGCCGGACCGCTATATTGAAGGCACCTGCCCGAATTGTGGCAGCACCAATGCTCGCGGGGATCAGTGCGAAAGCTGCACCAAACAACTCGACCCGACAGATTTGATCGACCCGCGTTCGGCAATCTCCGGATCAACCGATCTGGAGGTGCGCGAAACGAAACATCTTTACCTTCGGCAATCCGCAATGCGCGACCGTTTGCGTACTTGGATTGACTCGAAAACCGATTGGCCTGTGCTGACAACATCCATTGCGAAGAAATGGCTTGATGACGGTGACGGTTTACAGGACCGGGGCATTACCCGCGATCTGGATTGGGGTATCCCCGTCAAAAAGGGCGTGGATGACTGGCCCGGTATGGACGGCAAAGTATTTTATGTCTGGTTTGATGCTCCGATCGAATACATCGCCGGCACTGCGGAATGGGCAGATGCCAACGGCAAAACCGAGGCTGACTGGCGACGCTGGTGGCGTGAGGACGAAGGCGCCGATGACGTAAAATACGTACAATTCATGGCCAAGGATAACGTGCCGTTTCATACGCTCAGCTTTCCCGTCACGATGATGGGGTCCGGCGAGCCTTGGAAGCTGGTGGATCATCTGAAGGCATTCAACTGGTTGACCTATGAGGGCGGCAAGTTTTCAACCTCGTCCCAGCGTGGTATCTTTATGGATCAGGCTCTGGAGCTGCTGCCCTCCGATTATTGGCGCTGGTGGTTGCTTTCGAATGCGCCGGAATCCAGCGACAGCGATTTCACATGGGCTGCTTTCCAGAACGGCTGTAACAAAGACCTCAACGATGTGCTCGGAAACTTTGTCAGTCGCGTAACAAAGTTCTGCCGCTCAAAATTCGGCGAGACGGTGCCGTCGGGCGGCACGCCGGGCACAGAAGAAAAGGCCCTGATTGAAGATTTGAATCAACGGCTTGACGCTTATGCCGCTGCTATGGAATCAATAGAAATCCGCAAAGCTGCCGCCGAACTTCGCGGCATATGGGTTGCTGGGAATGAATATTTGCAACGGGCTGCACCCTGGGCCGTCTATAAAACGGACCCTGAACAGGCTGCAATGATTATTCGCACCGCCCTTAATCTGATGGCGCTTTATGCCACCGTCTCGGAGCCGTTTATTCCGGACGCTGCTGACGCGATTAACACGGCGTTGCACTGGCAAGGAACATGGCCTGAGCAGGCATCCGATGTTCTGAATACCCTGCCTGAAGGACATAAATTTATTGTTCCGGAAAATATTTTCAAAAAAATCGATGATGGTGAACGAAAGGTTTGGGAGGAAAAATTCGGTGGTTTATCAGTGGCTTGATGAGGCTTTATTTTCTGTATAAAGTTCATTTAAGTCTTTGTTTATTATAAATAATCAGCGTTATCGTACGCACGAAAAACTTCTTTAACCCGTATGCGTGACCATGCTTCCCACACACACTTCGTCAGAGGGACACGAAAAATGGATTACGAACTGGGTACGGAAACTGAATTTGATGTTGATGCAATTATCGGTGATTTCGAAGTCGATTATGACGACGATGCTTTGACTTTGCCGGAAGATGAACTGTTCGATAACTGATACAAACGAATGCTAAAAATATCAGAATTCAACATGAATAATGACAACGGGCGTTTCAGGTTGCGCGGTCCGGGTTATATCCGGTCAGACAATCCAATCTGATACGGCCGTTGGCGCTGTTGCATCCCGCTCAGATTTTCGGGATAGCAAACATATCGTCAAAGGCATGGCTCAGCCATAAATTATCGAGATTGTGCCCGACTCTGCACTTGCTACGACTTCGAAACGGTCGCACAAGCGTGAAACCGTTTGCGAGTTTGCGTCGCTTAAAAAAGTATTTTTACTGGCTTGGGACCTGAAGGCAGTGCGGAAATTGTTCCGTGTGTGCAGCCATGCAGGTCAAATACACATACAACGAATTGCAGTCTTATTTCGCCAGACGTGTCATTGACAAAACACTGTTGCGGGCTTTCCGGTAAAGATCGTTTCATATGCTGAAGACGATTAAAACCCGTAGCACCGGAGAGCACCCGACCTGACTCAAAAGTGCTGTTGATTTACGGCATGCGCTATGGTTCCGGTAACGGTGCTGCGGAAGTGCCGGAGCTGAATCAGACGAGTGAGAATTAATGGACGGACCCCTGCCGCGATATCGTGTCCTGATTGCCGAAGGAAAACTCAACTCTGATCCGCTTCAGCACATCATGCTGGAAAAACTACAGGTTCTGTGGCTGCGGTTGGGAGAAAAGACCTATAAGCGCGAAACCCCCAAACCGAGGGGATTTTTCGGTTTTGGTGCAAAGGCAGCAAAGAAAGAGCCGCCCCTTAAAGGACTTTACGTCTGGGGCGGTGTCGGTCGGGGAAAAACCATGGCTATGGACCTGTTTTTCGAAGCAGCGCCCGCCGATCCGAAACGGCGCGTACATTTTCACGGGTTTATGCAGGAAGTTCATGCCAAACTGAAGGTTGAGCGCGCAAAGGGCACGCCGGATCCCCTTCCGACTGTGGCAAGGCAGATTGCCGCAACCGCAAACCTTTTGTGTTTTGATGAAATGCAGGTCACGGATGTTGCCGATGCGATGATTGTCGGGCGGTTGTTCGAGGGGATGCTGGCGGGCGGTGTCACGATTGTTGCCACGTCCAACCGCCCTCCGGATGATCTTTATAAAGACGGCATTAACCGTGATGTTTTTCTGCCGTTCATAGCGATTATCAAGGATCAGCTTGATGTCCTGCACCTGGACAGTGAAACCGACCATCGTTTGCTGAGGATGGACCGTGGCGGCGTCTACATTACCCGCGATACCCCAAGGTTTGAGGGGCTGGCAGGCCGCATGTTCCGCTCGCTGACGGGAGGCGAGGCTGTCGGGCCGCGTAATTTGCAAATCGGCGGCAGAATGCTTCATCTGGAACAGGCCAATGATACCGCGATGCGGGCCGGGTTTGAAGCTTTGTGTAAAACAGCGCTTGGTCCGGCGGATTATCTGAAAATCGCGGAAACATTCGATACTGTCATGATCGAGAATGTGCCGGTTATGGGGCCGGAGCACAGGGATCAGGCAAAGCGTTTTGTCACGTTAATCGACGCTCTTTATGATGCCAAAGTCAGGGTTCTGATTTCTGCGGAGGCGGAGCCGGACGGTCTTTATCAAAGCGGGGACGGGTCTTTCGAATTTGCCCGTACCGTAAGCCGTCTTACCGAGATGAGATCGCGGCAATACCTTGCGGAGAGCAAAGCATGCGTAAAGTACCGGTAAAATTTTAACATCATTTTAAGTTCTATTTTATTTTGGTAAATTAAGAATTCAGCTTTTAACTGCGGCTGGTTACGTTTCGTAAACCTTAATCGTTTTTGTTGGACACCAGACAAAATACGGAGAAGTATTATGAAATTTCACGCCGTTCTCTTGGCCGGTGTTGCTTTGGCAGCGTGTAGCACCGCGTTTACAGAGCAATCCAAGGACACCGCCCTTAATACGTCCGAGGCCACAACAGTCATAGCCGCCGCTGATGCACAGGGTCAGCAGCAGGCCGGCGCAATTGTTCCGGCCAAGTCGGACCGTGTCCGGACGGATGTTGCGGATGCGGATAATGCTTCGGATGGTTCACTTGCCGACGCGGATGCAGGCACCGGACCGGAAAGCGCGGAAGCGGCATCTTCACAGGCAGTTGCAAATGCGGTCTGTAACCGAGGTGCACTGGAAGAAACACGCAGTTTCATCATTTGTGAAAACGGGGCACTGCGAAAAGCCGGTGTTGTTGAGGCGCTGTCCGCACCTCACGATCCGGATCTGAGCATTGAAACTGTTGCTTCCAGTTATGAGGTTGCTCCACAGGTCTTTACCGGGATTGAATCCACGACCTACGGCAATCTGGTTAACAGTGAGCGCAGTTCCCAGCGCCGTGCCGGTAAGCATAAAGCCCAAACCGGTTTGGTTCAGATCCAGGGTACGGTTTACGAAGTTTATCAGCTCAGCCATGGCGGAAAGACAGGCACATTGTTTGTCGAAGTGGAAGACAACGAAGGCTGAGATAATCGGGTCGCCCCGATACAGAATGTATCAAAAACCCTTCCTGAAACGCTCAGGGAGGGTTTTTCTTTTCATTATCAGGAATAGGCAATGCCCAAAAGAAGTATGCCCAGGGCCAGCCTGTAGACAACAAACGGCGTCATGGATGCCGATGCAATCCAACGCATGAACAGCTTAATGGCAATCAGCGCGGCAATAAAGGACAATACAGCCGCGATCACAGCGTCAATCCCAAGCTGTACATTTCCGCTGTCAATAATATCCTTTGTTCCCAGGGCACCGGCGGCGATGATGGTCGGAATGGCCATGAGCATTGAAAGCCGTGCTGCCGAGGTTCTGTCGAGGCCGAGAAAGCGCCCGGCCGTCATCGTAATGCCTGAACGGGATGTTCCCGGAATAAGTGCAATCGCCTGGGCCAAACCGATCAGTACAGTATCTTTAAATGTGATCTGCTTCAATACACGGCTTTGATCGGTGAATTTGTCAGCGATATAGAGCAGAATGCCGAAAATAAATGTTGTCCAACCGATAATCGTCAATGCGCGGGACGGATCGCGCATCCAGTACATGATGTCCAGCATACTGAAGACCAGACCCATCAATACGACCGGTATCGTACCGATGATCAGAAACAGAGCCAGGCGTGCGTCCCATCGGTCTGTATGTCCCCGCAAAAGATGGAAAAACCCGAAAAAGGCTTCTGTAACGTCACGGCGGAAGACCAGCAGAACGGCGAATAATGTCCCGACATGAACGGCCATATCAATCATCGGTCCCTGGTCGGGCTGCCCTGTGACCATCGGAGCCAGGATAAGGTGCGCGCTGGAGCTGATGGGAAGGAATTCCGTTATGCCCTGGACCAAAGCGACAATAATCAAATGGAAAAGGCTCATAGGGCTGTTCCGATCCGCTTTACAGGTAATTTAAAAACCGAAATATGGTAAATCACTCAAATTAAATGATAATTCAATCTGATGGAGCGCTCTTCATCATACCGGCTTTTGCTTTATATGCCCTTTATCCGGTCAAACATTGTCTCCAGCCCTTCTTTGCGGCGGGACAGTTTTAATCGCTCCGCCGCCAGCACTGATCCCAGCTGGGTGGTACAGGTGTCCAGATCCGCATTAATCAGTACGTAATCATATTCCGGCCAGTGCAGCATTTCTGCTATCGACTTTTCCATACGCCGGCGAATGGTCTCTTCGTCATCCAATCCGCGTTTTTTCAGCCGGTCTTCAAGAGCCTCTACGGAAGGGGGCAGGATAAAGACACTGACGACATCGTCTTTCATAGAATCGCGAATTTGCCGCGCGCCCTGCCAATCCACATCAAAAAGAACATCACGGCCCTCTGCAAGAACCTTTTCCACCGGTGCTCTGGGACTGCCGTAATGATTGTCAAATACGGTTGCATGTTCGAGCATTTCGCCATCAAGAACCATCTTAGCAAACGCATCTTTGGTGACGAAGTGATAGTCGGTCCCATCGACTTCTCCCTCACGCGGTTTCCGTGTGGTTGCGGAAACGGAAAGTGTGACTGCAGGGTCTGCTGCCATAAGGCGTTTTGCGAGAGTCGTTTTTCCTGCACCGGACGGAGATGACAGAATAAACAGCATCCCGCGCCGGCGGACATGTTCGATGGATTCAACAGCATCCAGAATAGGTTTCATAGGCCTGCTCCCGCTTTTGCGTTTTGGGGAGTGTTTAAGCTGTGCCGTCCCGAAGGGAAAGCTTTGGTCTGTTTATTCAATATTAGCCGCTTGCTCTTTGACACGGTCAATAACGGATTTCAGGTCCAGGCCGATGCGCGTGATTGCTTCGGTTGCACTTTTCGAGCAGAGTGTATTCGCCTCACGATTGAATTCCTGTGCTAGAAATTCCAACCGTCTGCCGACCGGTTCATTCTGGTTCAGCAATGTGCGTGTAGCGGCAACATGAGCATATAAACGGTCTATTTCCTCGCGTATATCTGCCTTTGACGCCAGCATAGCCGCCTCCGATTGTATGCGTTCCGGTGGTAGAGCGTTTTCGGACAGAAGAGCCGATAGCTGTGATTGCAGCCTCTCGTACAGCACGACTCCCGCCCCGTCCGCATTTGCGCTTGCATCTGCGGTAAGCGATTCAATCTGGGCCACCTGGTCAGAGATAATTTGTGCCAATTGTGAACCCTCTGCGCGGCGTTCGTTAACGAGAGTTTCAAGGACAAGATCAAAGCCCGTCAGGATATCCGCTTTTATCTGCTCATTATTTTCCGATTCATCCATCTCTGTTGCCGTTATGACGCCCGGCACACCCAGCAAAAGTTCCGCCTGAGCCGGAGCCGGTGTTATCCCTGCTTTTTCCAGTTCTGACCTTGCTTTACTGGCGGCATGAACGGCGTTTGATAAAGCCTCCTCATTGAGTATGAATGTTTGTCGGCTTTGTGTACGTTCTATTGTTATTGCCACTGTTACCGATCCCCGCTTCAAAACATTCTGAATTGCGGAACGGAATTTTTTTTCTATACTTTCCAAGCCCTTGGGATAACGAAAGCGAATATCCAACCCGCGTCCGTTCACAGTTTTGATATCAATACGCCATACGGAATCACCCGTTTGTCCATCAGTGGATGCAAAGCCCGTCATACTGTAAGTCGGCACTGTTTTGTCCTTTGTGTGTCCGGTTTACTGCGTTTGCGCCATGATACGTCCGAAGTCGAACAGTACTGGGATTGGCTTCTGGCACATGCATTGCGAAGCCATGTTTGACTATTCAACAGACTACGACTCGTTCTATTATGATGCTCGGGCCGTTGAACTTTGTTAATGTATGGAAGCCGCTTTGACCAATATGTGCCGTAACGGTATATTTTCAAAAGGGTTTCCGCCGACAGGACTGGCAGTATGAAACACGCTAAGACGCGCGCTCTTTACGATTACTGGAACTCGATTCGCGATGGGCGCCTTGCGCCGTTTCGTTCGGAGATCGAGCCACGTGAAATCGCACCGCTGCTGGACAGTACATTTATTCTTGAGGTGCAAAGCCGGGACAGCGTACGTTTCAGGCTGGCCGGAACGAAGTTATGTGAAAGTTTCGGAATGGAATTGCGCGGAATGAGCGCGCTTGCCCTCTGGCACGGGGAATGCCGTGCCAAGGTTCGCGATGTCATGCACCGCGTTGTTACGGAACCCTGTATCGGCCATGTGTCCTGTACGGTCGAAAACCGGGGTGGATTCCATTACCAGGCTGAGTTTTTGTACTTGCCGCTGCGCTCGGATATGGGAGATATGAGCCGCGTTCTAGGGTGCGGGTATTACACTGGCGAGAATAAAGCCTTTTCTAAGCTCTATGATCCGATCCACCATTGGGTTGATAAAGTCCGTCTGTTTGAGCTGACGGGGGACAGTTTCGAGGGGGTCGGCACGGCTCCGGTATTTGGTCGCCGCGCGCGCGACCGCCGTGGAGATTCTGCGCACCAGAACCTCGAACCGTTTTCTGCCAGCCAACTCCTGGCCGGAGGGCGGCCGGAGTTGACAGCGATTAACGGGGGGCTTCTCGGTTCGACTGAACATGTCATCGAATCGCAGGAAGAAGCGCCCCGTAATCGTGGTCACTTACGTCTCGTTAAATCGGATGTCGGATAAGTAACCAAGCGGTGCCGCATGGGTATAGAGCCTGAATTTCAAATTAGATCCGGGCTTTCCCCATGGTAGAGGTAATCCGTCTGGCCATGTGGTCGGGACCGCGTAATATCTCGACCGCGATGATGCGTGCCTTTGAAAACCGTGCGGATTGTGCGGTTTGGGATGAGCCTTTTTACGCCTGGTATCTGTCAGAGACCGGTTTGAACCATCCGATGCGGGATGCGGTTATCGCATCAGGCGAGGCTGGTGATTGGCGTGCGATTGTTCGTGATTGTACCGTGACACCATTGGCGCGTAACCGGCACGGACAGCATCCGCTCTTACATTATCAAAAACATATGACGCACCATATGCTGTCACAGGTCGGGTTGGACTGGCTTGGACAGGTGGCAAATGCCTTTCTGATCCGCAAACCTGAGGCGGTGCTTGCGTCCTACCATGACCGGCACACGGAAATTGCGTTGCGCGATGTCGGCTTTCAGGAACAGGCCGTTCTGTTCGATAGGGTGGCGCAGCAGATCGGGGCGGCCCCGGTTGTCATTGATTCAGCTGACATTCTCACAAATCCTGAACAGGCGCTGAAGCGACTTTGTTCCGGTGTTGGGATTGGCTTTGATCCTGCCATGCTGTCATGGCCGACGGGCCGGCGTGACAGTGACGGGGTGTGGTCCGCTCATTGGTATAAATCCGTTGAGGCGTCGAGCGGTTTTTCTCCGCCGCGCCCGTCTCGCCCGCTACCTGATCACCTGCGTTCACTGGCGGATGAATGCCAGCCGTATTACGAACAGCTGGCACGATATAAGCTCTGAATAGCCGGATGTCAGGCGGCGCGCGTGTCTTCTCCGGCAGGCTGATAAAGATCGGACAGCAGGACGGACCGCCCGGTATCCTGTACCACTCTCACGTGATGACGCCTTAGCAGGCGCGGTTCCGGCACACCGCAACTATGGGCAATAAGGCCGACACCATAGCGCAGCTTTTCGACGAAGTTTTTCACGCGTACGGCTTTTTCCTCAACATTCAACCCTTTTTGCAGGCGGCGGTCATGGGTGGTGATCCCGGTCGGGCATGTATTCTTGTTGCATTTCAGCGATTGGATACAGCCGAGCGCGAACATAAACCCGCGCGCGGTTACAACAAAATCAGCACCGGCGCAAAACGCCCAGGCCGCCTCTGCCGGTGTGATCAGTTTTCCGGATGCGATCAGCCGGATGCGTTTGGATAATCCGTGCTTGTCCCTCGTGTCAGCGGCCATCAGCAGTGCCTCGCGCAAGGGCAGGCCGACATTATCCATCAGCGGCATCGGCGCCGCACCTGTGCCGCCATCCCCGCCATCAATCGCAATAAAGTCCGGTGCGCTCTCGATGCCGCGTCTGGTTATTTCGGTAAACATCTCATCTAACCAGCCTGAGTCGCCGACCACAGTTTTAAATCCGCAAGGCTTTCCTGTGACCCCGCGGATATGGGCGATCATGTCGAGGATGTCGCCGATACAAGTCAGCTCAACATGCCGGTTCGGGGATATGGAAGCCTCTCCTTCTCTGATGCCACGGATTTTTGCGATTTCCGCGTTGACTTTATCGCCAGGAAGAATACCGCCCTTGCCGGGCTTTGCCCCTTGCGAGAGTTTCAGTTCGAACATTCTGACCTGTTCATGTGCGGCGGCTTCTTTAAGCTTTTCGTCACTCAGATTGCCATCCTCATCGCGTACACCGTATTTTGCCGTACCGATCTGAAAGACAATATCGCACCCGCCCTCAAGGTGGTACGGCGACAAGCCACCCTCGCCGGTATTCATCCAGCACCCTGCCATCTTTGCGCCTTTGGATAAGGCCCGGACAGCGGGTTTTGAAAGCGCACCATAGCTCATACCGGATATATTGACGATGGAATGTGCGGAATACGGTGTGCGGCAATGTTGTCCGATCTGAACACAGGGCGGATTGAGAGCATCGGCATCAAGGGTCGGAAACGGATGGTTGACAAAAATAGGGGTGCCGATGCTGGTCAGATTTCGAGTTGAGCCGAAAGCAACCATATTGTTGACGCCCTCAGCGGATTTTTCGATCCAATCGCGTTCAGCACGGTTAAACGGCATTTCTTCGCGGTCCATGGCAAAAAAGTACTGACGGAAGAACTCGCCCAATGTCGTAAACAATTTTCTGAACCGGCCGATTACGGGGTAATTGCGCCTTACGGCATCATGGGTTTGGGTTACGTCAATGACGAACAGAACGAAAAGTGAAAGCAAAAACAAACCGATTGCAAACACAAAGAGGGTGGAAAGTGCGCTCAGTCCGTTGATTATGAAAAAGTCGGCAAACATTATTTGGTCAGGCCCTTGTTGAGATCGTCACAGTCTTACTGAAACCGTATTAGCAAAAATACGTTCTTCGAAGGCAGCGGATGTGCTGTGATACCGCACTATTGTAAAGCGGATTAAGTTCATGCGCAGTAAACTGATTGTAAACACTGCCGGATCATGTCAGGCGTCGGGTCACAGAAATCCGATACAGCAGTCTTGAGTCCTTCCGGATTTCCCGGCGATGCGAATCGCACGTCCCCTGATGCAGCGTGGACTAACGTATTCATTGGAATCCTATGTGCGCTAAAAATTCTACATCGGATAATATCGGTTTTTTTTAGGAAAATCCGTAGCATGACGTATCAATGCCCGGTGAGTTCGGGGCATAAGTTCTTGAAAGTTATTCAGATAATGCGTTAACCTTAAATGTGAAAGCGGGGCGCTTATGATAGAACGCGTGAAAGAACTTCCATGGAACGGGATCCGTAAATTCTACATAGGTGTAATGGAAAGATTTGCCTCCAGAGAGGTTCCGAATTTTGTCAATGTGGATGAGCAGCTGGTGCGTGATGTGCGCAAGGCTTACGTTTCCGGTAAATTGACGCAGGATGAAGTCCGGCGGGTTGCCAACAATGTTGACGAGGACTGGGCGCGGGGTTTCCTTGATCAGGTTGCGTCTAATTCCGATAACAGCCAGTTAAAGTTGTCTCTTGCAAATGAGGGTGTAAGCCTGACTTACGATAATGACGTCGGTGATGGCAAACGGTTTTCGACCCTTTATGACAAAGCACTTTATGTTGCTGATAAGCACGACAAAATGATGAAAATGATGGGCGGTGTCCTATCGAATATTGTCGGCCATGGCTGGGGCTTTGTGAAACTTGAGAACGTTGTCAACGAAATCGGTGATGACCAATTTAACAGCCCTGCCATACGGGATTCGCTTGGTGTGGATGTGCCCAGCTCTTATGGCGGAGCTTCAACAGCGGTAATCGGCGCCGCAGAAACCGCACCGGATGAGGCCCGTGACCTTTCGGAGCGTTGACAGCCGTAAATAACAAGCGCTGGAAACGGCGGCCGCAATAACGTCGCCGCTTCAATCTCTTTTTAGCGATGCGCGGCAAGATCGGCTTCGGCGAGATCCAGCCCTTTCGCCAGATGATCGAACATCTGATTAATGTCGTCCTCTGTCACGATCAGCGGCGGACAGAACGCGACGCCGTCCCCCGGCAGAGGTCGCCCGAAGGTGCCCTGCTCCATCGTATGCTGATAGACGGTCGGCGCGGCCTTGGCCGCAGGTGCAAATTGCGCGCGGGTTTCTTTATCCGCGACGATTTCCACCGCCCCGACGAGGCCGGTGCAGCGCGCCTCGCCCACCAGCGGATGGGAGGCGAGGGCGTCGTAACGCTCTTTGAATAAAGGCGCGACGGCCTGCACGTGGCCCAGCATGTCGCGTTCTTCATAGATTTTAAGCGTCTCCAACGCCACCGCCGCACAGACCGGATGGCCGCCATAGGTCATCCCGATACCGAACACGCCGTTTTTCGGGCTGTGGGCGGCGATGACTTCATAGACCCGCTCGCTGACCAGTGTGGCC
>CALFWP010000070.1 GCA_937927905.1 uncultured Neomegalonema sp. | reverse complement strand
GTGTGGGATTAGATTATCAGCTTACGGAAATTATAAATGTTTTTGGGCGATACACATATACAGAACGATTCGCAGACCTGCCTGAAGACGAGTTCACGGAGAACTCCGGAGTGGTCGGCGTAACGGCGAGTTTCTAATACGCCCTTCCTCACAGCGGGGCAAAGCACGACAGGTGACCGATGTATGAAGAATTCTACGGACTGAGCGCCAATCCATTCCGTCTGACGCCGGACCGGAAATTCTGGTTCGGATCCGAAGGCCACCGCAAAGCGATGTCGTACCTCAAATACGGCCTCTATCAGGGTGAAGGTTTTATTGTTGTCACCGGCGATGTCGGTACCGGTAAATCAACACTTGTCTCGCAACTCTTTTCCGAACTGGACGGCAACGACATTGTCGCCGCCCAGATCGGGACCACTCAAATCGATGCGGATGATGCCATCCGCCTGATCTGTAACGCCTTCGAGCTGGATATCGAAACCCGTGACAAGGCCGACCTGATTTCAGCCTTTGAAGAATTTCTGATTGATCAGAATCAGATGGGCAAACGCGTTCTTCTCGTCATTGACGAGGCACAAAACCTTCCGATCCGGACATTGGAAGAGTTGCGTATGCTCTCGAATTTCAACATCGGCGGCCAACCGCTTTTCCAGAGTTTTCTGGTCGGCCAGCCGCAATTCCTGCAGACGCTTGCACACCGTGACCTGACACAGCTGCAACAAAGGATTATTGCAAGTTACAAACTTGAATCCATGGACCGCAAGGAAACCGAAGAATACATTGAGCACCGCCTTGCAGCGGTCGGATGGACAGGGACACCGGCATTCGATGCGGGCACGTTTGATGCTCTTTTTGAAGAAACAAGAGGCGTGCCGCGTCTGATCAACACCCTCGCAAACCGCGTCATGCTGTTTGCATCGCTTGAAGAGGCTTCGGTTGTTACAGCCGATATGGTCGCTACGGTTATTGCAGACCTCAAAAAAGAGAACACGGCAACAGTGTCACCGGTTGCAGCCTCCCACTCCGCCGAGACCGCGGCTGCAGTCAGCGCGACAGTATTAAAAGGTGATGGTGCCGAGCGTATTCAGCGCCTTGAACGCGCAGTCGCAGCGCTTGTGAAACGTATTCAAAACACAGAACAGAAACTCGGCGAGCATGACGAGGCCATTCACGAAATGATTGACCTTGCTATGACAACATTTGCGGGTGAAGGGTCAGAGGATGTCGTGCAGTTGCATGCCTCCTGATGAAATGACTGTGTCAGTGTTTTTCAAAGGCTCCGGATTTGACCGGGGCCTTTTTATTTGCCGAAAATCAGGTCCGGAGATGTCATGACAACCGCCGCAATGACGATTGATGTCGAAGATTATTATCACGTCCATGCATTCAAAAACGTGATCCGGCGCGCGGATTGGCCGGATATGAAATCGCGAGTTGAGGCGAATACGAACCGCCTGCTGGATTTATTCGAAAAGACCGGAACGAAAGCGACATTTTTTACACTCGGATGTGTTGCAAAGGATCATCCCGGAATCGTACAGCGCATCGTCAATGACGGTCACGAACTGGCCAGCCACGGTTGGGACCATTGGGCTGTATTTGATCAGGACCGTGAAACCTTTCTTTCCGATATCTCAAAGGCAAAACAGACACTTGAGGATATCGGCGGTACCGCCGTCAAAGGATACCGCGCCGCCAGTTTCTCGATAGATGACCGCAGTCCCTGGGCCTATGACATGCTTGCCGAGGCAGGATACATGTATTCTTCGTCATCGCACCCGATTGCCCATGACGCCTATGGCAATCCGGATGCGGACCGCTCTCCCGGACAGACCGCATCGGGGGTGATCGAAATTCCTGTTACAACCGCTATAATTGGCAAGCGCCGGTTTCCCGTCGGCGGCGGCGGCTTTTTCCGCCTCTTCCCTTTGCGCTGGTTCACGCAAGCTCACCGCAAGGCATTGGCAGAAGGGTTAACACCGAATTTTTATCTTCACCCCTGGGAAATCGACCCGAAGCAACCTCGCATTAAAGACGCACCGCTAAAATCGAAGTTCAGGCATTATGTCGGATTGTCGAAATGCGAGTCCAAACTGACGCGTCTTTTAAAAAGCGCCACATGGACCCGAATGGATGAGGCGTATTATGGATGGCTCGGCGGGACTGAACGGTCTGATGAACGGGACAGTGACGATCTCACGGGTCGGGACAGAGGATTACGCTGCGTGGGATGATTATGTCGGACAGCACCCGCATGGGTCACCCTTCCATCTGACGGCTTGGCGCAATGCCATAAACAGTGCCCTGAAATACAAAACCCCCTATCTGATCGCGCGGCGCGGAGAGAGGGTTACAGGCGTCCTGCCTCTTGTCCATGTCAAAACGCACCTGTTCGGAAATGCGTTGATTTCTACAGCCTTTTCAGTCGGCGGCGGGATTCTCGCCGATGATACCGAAACTGAGAACCAGCTTGCACAGGTCGCAATTGATCTCGGTCATGAGCTGAAAGTTGAAAATATCGAATTACGCAGTGCGGAAAAAACCTTCGGGGCCTGGCCAACAAAATCGGAAACATACGCAAGCTACACCGGGCCTTTGCTTCAGGATGCGGATGAACGCTTGAAGGCCATACCGCGTAAAAAGCGTGCGGATGTGCGAAAGGGTATCAAAGCCGCTTTTCCGGTCGATACCGATGCGCCTGTTGATCTGTTTTTCGAACTTTACGCAAAAAACCTCCATGCGCTCGGCACACCGGTTATGCCGAAAAAATGGTATGCCGCGCTTAAAACAACCTTCGGCGATGCATGTGAAATCGCAACTGTAAACGGGCCGGACGGACCCGTTGTAGGTCTGATGAGCTTTTATTATAAGGACACGGTCTATCCGTATTACGTCGGTGCCACGGCGGATGCGCGCAAACTGCATGCATTTGATCATGTGTATTGGACACTGATGGAGCGTGCCGCCGCAAAGGGCTGCACAACCTTTGATTTCGGGCGTTCCAAAACCGGAACCGGCGCCGCGGATTACAAAAAGCACTGGGGCTTTGAGGGCGTGCCGCTCGAATACCAGTTCCATCTTTTCGGCGGCAATGAAATGCCGGACATAAACCCGAATAATCCGAAATACGCACGATTTGTGCGGATGTGGCAAAAACTGCCCTTTGCCGCGACAAAGATAATCGGCCCGCAACTTGCGAGGCAATTGGCATGAGTGCAACAAAACCGTCCTTGCTGTTTCTCGCACACCGTATTCCCTACCCACCGACGAAGGGCGAAAAACTGCGCGCCTATAACCTGCTGAAAGGTTTGGCTGAGACATACGATATATGGCTCGGCGCGCCGCTTGATGACCCTGATGACTGGCAATACCGCGACGCTTTAGATCCGTATTGCGTGGAAACCTGTATCGCCGATATCCGTGGACGGACACGGCACCGCGCCGCCGTCGAAGCCATCGCCAAAGGCGAGCCGGTCTCTTATTCTTATTTCCGCCATCGCGGATTGATGGACTGGGTTGCCGCGCGCACAGCAGAACGGACATTTGATGCCGTTTTCATCTACTCTTCGGGGGCCGCGCCGTATCTGAAAGCCATCCGGAATACGCCTGCTGCAACCATTATCGACTTTGTGGATGTTGACTCGGAAAAATGGCGAGCCTTGGGTGAAAGTGCCAAAGGGCCGATGAAGCACATCTATACCCGTGAAGCAAAACTGCTGCGCAACGAAGAACACCGCCTCGGATCGACGTCGGATGTCAACCTGCTCGTCACCGATGCGGAAGGGGCGTTGTTTACGGAATTGACCGGACTGCCCGCATCCACAGTCGGGAATGGTGTTGATACGAACTATTGGGGTGCGGCCAAATCAATCCCGTCACCCTATTCCGGCACCCGTCAGCGGATTATCTTTACCGGTGTCATGGATTACGAACCCAATGTCGAGGCTGTCCTCTGGTTCGCGGATGACGTCATGCCGCGTCTGCGCAGAACAGAACGCAATATCGAATTCGTCATCGCCGGCGGCCGCCCGACCAGGACGGTCCTGTCTTTGGCGGAAGCTCCGGACATCACTGTTACGGGGCGTGTCGAAGATATGCGCGGCTGGCTCGGGCATGCCGATCTTGCTGTTGCTCCGCTGCTGCTGGCACGCGGGGTTCAAAACAAAGTTCTCGAAGCTATGGCGGCGGGCACACCCGTACTGACCACGCCGCCTGCGCTGACAGGAATTGATGCGGTGCCGGGGCGCGATACGCTGGTTTGCGAATCCGGCGAGTGCCTGGCCGCCTCAATTCTTGAAATGCTTGATGATACGGAAAAACGCCGGGCAATGGCGGATTCCGCAATGAATTTCGTGCAATCCGGCTACGGCTGGGGCGCGAAGGTATCAGACCTTATCACCATCATAGAAAACGCGCGACACACTGCGCCAGCACGGGTTGCATAATGACATCTACGGCAGAAACACAACCAATCGACATTGAATCGGGATGGTCTGTTCACGTCATACAGTTTGTCGTCCTGCTGGCGGTTCTGTGTGCGACCCAATGGGCCACATTGATCAATCTGATCGAAATCTGGTATCTGACAACGACCTATAACCATGGATTTATAGTCGTACCGGTCAGCCTCTACCTTGTCTGGAGACGAAGGGCAGAACTGGCAGAGACGGTTCCGTCGAATGCGTTTTCCGCCCTTCTTCTGCTGTTGTTTTTCAGCATCTTTGCCTTGATCGGTGACTTAAGCGGCGTGAACCTGGCCCGTCATATCGGGTTTGTCGGTGCCATTATGTGCCTGGTTCCGTTATGCTTCGGCTGGGCTTTGACACGGCGGTTTATTTTTCCTGTTCTCTTTCTCGGATTTATGGTGCCGGTCGGTGATTTCATGATCGCACCGCTTCAGATCCTGACGGCGGATGTCTCTGTATGGATGATACAGATGACCGGTGTGCCGGTGTACCGTGAGGGCCTGATGATCGAGCTTTCCTCCGGTCTTTGGGAGGTTGCAGAAGCCTGTGCCGGTGTCAGATTTCTGATCGCGAATATCTTCGTGGCCACTGTATTTGCCTATATGAGCTATGACAAAGCATGGAAATGGGCCGTGTTCGGGATACTGGCCGTTGTCATCCCGATCGGTGCAAACTGCATCCGTGCCTACGGAATTATGATGCTTGCGCATGTCACCGATAACGCCTTGGCCGTTGGCGTCGATCACCTTGTTTACGGCTGGGTCTTTTTCTCCTTCGTCATGCTTTTAATGCTCTGGATCGGTTCAAAATTTGCCGACCGTGCCATCGAGGACCCTGTATATAAGGGTGAGGGTGACACAGGCGTACAAAAACGCGGAGGCCTCGGGCTGGCAACAGCCGGTGCGCTTATGATTTCCGGAGGACCGGCCTTTGCCGCCATCAGCAAACCGGTGCCGACAGCCATGCCCGCCGCCCTGATACAGCCGATGATCCCCGAGGGCTGGCATATCGTATCCTGGGATGGTGATGCTCCGGACAGATGGCTCCCACGCTTTGAAAGTGCCGACCGTGCGGAGATTGAGCGCCTGTCCAACGGAACGGATACACTTGACATGGTCATCACATACTACACGCATCAGCGTGAAGGTGCCGAGGCTCTGCACTGGGCCAACCGCTTTGACGATGACGAAATCTGGGTTCGCGCCGCGCTCGGAAATACCATTCTTGAAACAGGAGAGACCGGATTGCCCGGCGTTGCCCGGCGCGACGGCCTGACCAATTTCAGGCAGACAGGCGAAGCACAGGGCACCGTGTTCTCATCGCGTCTTGTCACATCCTGGGTCTGGGTCGGCGGCGTTCTCACCTCGGACCCGCTGACCGCGAAACTGGCAGGTCTGAAAGCGCGGCTTTCGGGCGGCGAGGCCGGTGCTGCGGTTATAGCCTTTTCGGTACAATATGATGATCCGGAAGGTGAAGACAACGCACGGCGCACAATCGAAAGGTTTCTTACCGGTATGAAGCCTGTTGCCCCTGCCCTTGCCCTTGCAACCGCAGGAGACAGCTGATGTGCGGAATCGCGGGCATTGCCGATCTGAACGGCTACGCTGACATAGCGCAGCGGCGCGTGAAGACGATGACAGACGCGATTGCACACCGCGGACCGGACGGCGAAGGGCACTGGTTTCACAAAGGTATCGCACTTGGACACCGCCGCCTGGCTATCATCGACCCGGAGGGCGGGATACAGCCCATGACCGGCGAAGGCATCTCGGTTGTCTTCAACGGCATGATCTACAACTTTCGTGAACTGCGTGCCGAGCTGGAAGCACAGGGCGCGAAGTTTAAAACAAACAGTGATACCGAAGTGCTCGTCCACGGCTGGCGCGCATGGGGCAAAACCCTGCCTGAAAAGCTGGACGGTTTTTTCGCAGCGGCAATCTGGGATACGCAAAGCGAAACGCTGGCACTGATCCGTGACCGCTGGGGCAAAAAGCCACTCTACTATACAATAACACCCAAGGGAGAGCTGTTGTTCGGGTCCGACCTTTCCGCAATCCTGTCCGGTCTGGACCACACCCCGGCCATTCGTGAGGATGCACTGTCGGATTATCTGGCCTTCGGTTACGTGCCGGAACCGAAATCCATCCTTACCGGAATAGACAAGCTGCCGCCCGCACACCGCCTGATCCTCAAACGCGGTGCATGGCGGGATGTTAAGGCTGAGCGCTACTGGTCGATTACAGTGCATCCGGAGGACAACGGACAAACACCGGATGATGCGGTGGCCGAGCTGGTGCCGCTGTTGCGGTCCGCAATCGGTAAACGTCTGATTGCCGATGTGCCGCTGGGAGCGTTCCTGTCAGGCGGTGTTGACAGCGGCGCAATGCTGGCACTGGCGACACAGCAAAGAGGCCCGGGCCTTGATGCCTGCACCATGGCCTTTAAGGACGCCGCATTCGATGAAAGCGGTCTTGCCGCGAAAATTGCAGAAAAATATCAGGCCAGACATCACATTGAAGTTGTTGATGAAGAGGCCATGGCGGACCTTGATCCGATCGGTCATGCCTTTGCCGAACCCTTTGCCGATGCTTCCGCTTTGCCGACCCTGCAATTATGCGGATTAGCCGCCAGGCATGTGAAGGTTGCCTTATCAGGTGACGGCGGCGATGAACTTTTCGCCGGTTACCGCCGTTATCCCTATCACCTTCATGAAGAGCGGCTGAAGGGTAGGATACCTGGCGCGGTCTCGCGCGGCCTCTTCGGGCCTTTGGCACGGGCATATCCGGCACTGCCCAACGCACCGAAAGTTTTTCGCGCGAAATCAACTTTTGAATCACTGGCAACCGATGCCATGGGCGGCCTGTTCCGGGCCACAGCCATAATGCGCGAAGCGGAACGTGACGCTTTGATGATCCGCCCCCCTGAGTATTCGTCAGCCGATTTGCTGCGTGCCCATGCAGCCCGGGCGGATACAGATGACCCTCTTGCCCGCGCGCAGTATGTCGACCTGATGACATGGCTGCCGGGAAGGATGCTGGTTAAAGTGGACCGGGCCAGCATGTATGCCGGTGTTGAAGTGCGCAATCCGTTGCTTGATCTGCACCTGGCACAATGGGCAGCAAAACTGCCGACACGCTTAAAACTCGACGGTTTCAGCGGCAAACATGTGCTTAAAGCGGCATTACGCGGTCTGGTGCCCTCTGAAATCCTTGATGCGAAAAAACGCGGTTTTGTCGCCCCGATTGGCGGATGGATGACCGGTCGCTTCGCAGCACAGATGCATGCGTTACCGGAGAAATCCCACCTTTCAGAATCAGGACTTATAAAGCCGAAAGCCGTCAGAACTCTTTGGGAAGACATGCGCAGCGGAAAAGCGGACAGGTCCCGCGAGTTATGGACTTTGATCATGCTGAATAAGTTTTTGGGACAACTGAACGGAGAAACCGAAAAACAGAATGCGGCATGAAAGTAAGATATTAAACACAAATAAAGAGGGAAATTTTGAACATAAATTAAAAAACAATGTACGCCTTTATTTAAAAATTAATCTTACAAGGCTGTTTTCTTTAAGCGACTTTAAACTACATAGCGTCAATTTGCGGATATAAATTCATTTGTGCCGGGAGCCAGCACTATGCCAATCCGCAAAACCCTGCTTGCTGCATTTCTATCTACTGTTTCCGTGTCAACATTATGCATTACGGCCCTGCCGGCAGCTGCCAATGTGCAGGCCTCAATCGACAATTCATATGTCAGAAGCGCCAAAACACATTTTGACGCAGGCCGCTTTCGCGAAGCGAGCATTGAACTTAAAAACGCATTGCGGCAGGATCCCGATAACGGCATGGGCCGGTATCTGCTCGGCAGAATTCTGCTGCAACAAGGTGATATTAACGGTGCAATGAAAGAGCTTGGCCGTGCGCATAAGCTGTCACCGAATGATGATACCTCAATCTGGCTTGCCGAAGCCCGCATGAAAGCAGGCGATCCGAAGGGTGCTCTCGAACTGCTGCAAGGGGACGGCACCACAATTGACGGCACTGTGCAGCGGCTGACGCTTAGTGCAAATGCCTTCACACAGCTCAGCCGGTTTGATGAAGCAGAGGCAGCTTATCTCCGTACTCTGGAAGTTGACCCACGCAGGGTGGAAGGACATTTCGGCCTCGCCAAAGTTTACGCGGCGCGGGAAGATTATAAAGCAGCCGCCGATAAGCTGGATGAAATTGTCATCGGAAAACCCGATTTTGCCCCCGGCTGGATGCTGCGCGGCGAGGTTTCAATGGCAAAAGGGGACAGACAGGCCGCCTTTGTTGCGTTCGACCGGGCTGTCTCTTTGGCTCCGGAAGCACCGGCCCCGCTGATCGCACGCGCCCGCGCAAACCTGGCGACCGGTAATCTTGATCGTGCGACAGCGGACAGAGATGCTGTACGCACACTGGCACCGGATGCTCCGATTACGTATTACCTCAATGCGGCCATCGAATTCGCAGAGGGCGATTTCGAAGCGGCAAACCGCTCATTTACCCAGCTGCAGCGTAACTTTGACAGCTTTGCTCCGGCTGTATTGCTGGGCGCATTGATCAAGCACAAAAAGGGCGAACACAATCAGGCGGATTCGCTGCTGACCCGCTATATTACAATGCAACCCGGCAACCTTGAAGCACGCCGTGCTCTCGCAAGCGTCCGGCTTGCAAACGGGCAACCGCGCAATGCGCTGGAAATGCTTAACAGCGTTCTAAGCAAATCACCGAATGACATGGCAAGCCTGCGTCAGCAGGCGAGTGCGTATCTCAGTCTTGATCAATATGACAAAGCCGAAGCAATCTTCAAACGCGTTGCCCAAAGCCGTGTGCCCGCAGAGGCGCGCGAAGCGGAAATGGCACTGACGCTACTGAACCCGCCGCAAACCATTCAGGATCCCGGATTTACCGATGTAAACACGCGCCGTCTGTTGCTCAAAGCCGTGGACAGATTGTCAAATGACGATCATGCAGCAGCACAAAACCTGCTGGACAGAGTCAAGGTGCGTGGCAGTGCAACTGTTCTTGCACTTCGCGGTACGGTCGCAATGGAACTGGGCAATACCAAAGAAGCCCGGGGATATCTCGACCAATCCCTTCAGATTGTACCCGATATGATGTCGGCAATTGCGACCTATGCACAGCTCGACCAACGCGACGGGACGCCGGAAAATATCCTGCCCCGCCTAAAACAGCTGTTGAAATCACAACCGAAAAGTGAAGTCCTGACACTCGGCGTCGCACAACGTATGTCCGAGGAAGGCAAACGACAGGAAGCCACCGCGTTTCTTGCTGAACGCAGCAAAGTTGCGCCCCGGTCCCTGGCGATTTCACGCGCACTCGTGTCCGCACACATGGTTCAGGAAGACTTTGATGCCGCCGCCGATGAAGCCGTCCGGCTGGCCGGTATCGCATCTGATAACCCTGCAATCCTGGTCTTTGTGACCAATGCACTCATGGATGCAAATGCTGCGGACCGTGCTGTTCCGGTGGCTGAAAAAATCAGCTCTCTGGTGCCGGAATCGCCGCGAAGCGCAACACTGCTTGCAGAAACCCAAATGCAAAGCGGAGCGGTCGACGCGGCACGCAACACCCTGAAGGCGGCAATCCGCAAATGGCCCGACGTTATTCCCGTCACCGCGACACTCGTCAGACTTGAAGTCCTTGAAGAGAATGTTGCGGCTGTAAAATCCATAACGAAAGCCCTGGCACGCAAACACCCGAGCACGGCGGCAAGACTGACCGCAAACGCAATGACAGAACTCGGCAAACCAGCTGAAGCCGTTAAAGCGCTGGAGAGTGCATACGCAAAGAAGCCGAATTCACCACTTGCTATTGACCTATTCAAGGCCCGCCGCCTTGCAAATCAGGACGAAATTGCTTTTAAAGACATGTCTGCCTGGGTTGAAGCCAACAAAACCGATCGTGCAGCATTGCTGACATACGCGACCGCTTTAATGGAAATGGACCGCAAGGGCGAGGCGGCGAAAGCCTATGAAGCGTATCTGGTTTTAGAGCCGAACAATCCCGTCGCACTGAACAACTATGCGTGGCTGCGGCATCAGAACCAGCGTCCCGATGCGCTGGACTATGCCCAACGCGCTTATGATGCCGCCAGCGGTTCGCCTGAAATTGCTGACACCTACGGTTGGATGCTTGTCACATACGGCAAAGTCAAAGAAGGTCTTGCCCTGCTGCAAACAGCCAAAGATGCGGCCCCTAACAACCCCGGAATTCACTATCACTTTGCATATGCTCTCTCAAAATCAGGGCGCAAGGACGAGGCGAAAGCGGTTCTGGTCAATGTGTTGCAGGGTACAGCAAGCTTTGACGAACGCGCTGAAGCGGAGCAGCTTATGAACACACTCAATGACGGCTGATGTAAGCGCACATCAATACTGAATACAAAGGCTCCGGAAATATCCGGGGCCTTTTTTGTGATACATATAAAAGATGTCCGCGCATTTTAAGCGGCCGAACCGGAAAGCGGAATATCCGGCCATGGCGCAAACCGGTGCCGGGCAAAATCCGCTGCATTAATATTATACGCAGTAAGTGCTTTTTCTTCCGTAATACCGCCACAAATGCACCGTTTTCCGGCACGAAACTTTCTGTAGACCGGTATCTGAAAACGGCATCCTGCCAAAAACACAGAGACTTTATCATACGGATTTTTTTGTGATTTTCGGGACTGCAAATCAATGAATAGCATCGCAGGAGACCGACAAGGGCAGCAAAGCGAAGCATAAAGCCCGCCCGCGACGGAAATTTATCGGATTCAAAATCCGCTAGTATATGGGCGCAGCCGTTGAAAAGCCTATGTATAGCGCGAAGGCTTTTAAGCCGGAGACAAAGGGATAAAACAGACATGGCTATCCCCTATACCGGAAAAAGCCGCCGCATAAGGGTAGCGGGCGTACAGTTTGTTTAGAGTAAACCGGTATATGGTAAACGCCGCCACTGTACGCTCGTTACGCACAGGAAACACTTGGAGGACACATGCTCAGATCACTCACACTCAGCACAGCACTTTTTTTAGCCACTGCTACGCTGTCTCACGCCGCAACCTGGACACTATCGGGCGGCGAATCGAAAATCGCATCCGGTTCGGTCAAGAAAGACACTGTCGGTGAAGTTCATCACTTCAAAAATGTCTCCGGCAGTGTTGACGGCGTCAGCAAGCTTACGGAAGTTGCGAATCTGCCCGGCATCACCCGCGTGTCTCCGGTAACTTTACAGTTGGTGTTTGCACAAACCGGCGAGGCCGAATCCGTAACGGTACCGGCAACTTTTCAGGTCGCGGAGCTCACCGGAGATGTGAAAAAAGGCAAAAAAGTCTTTCGCAAATGCCGCGCCTGCCATGTTGCCGATAGCGACAAAAACAAAGTCGGCCCTTCACTTCAGGGCGTGATCGGGCGCAAAATCGCCTCGGTCGAAGGCTTCAAATATTCCGAAGCGTTCCAGAATGCCGACATCACTTGGAACACAGAAACCCTGACGGAATTCCTGACCAAGCCGAAATCCTACATCAAAGGCACGAAAATGGCCTTTGGCGGTCTGAAAAAGCCCGAGGATATCCTCAACGTCATCGCGTATCTGGAAAGCGAGTCGGAATAAATCCGGACGTACACCTATCGATGATTCCGGCCTGTGTAACCAGTCCGGAATCTGAGAATTTTTTACTTTATAATGCCACATGCCACTCGCGCACCGGCACCCCCGATGGGCTGGGTTATGTGGTCATCGGGTTTTTCATGGATAATGAAAGTAGACCCATCGGCATCAAGAAGATTATTTTCATTACCTTTCAGTGTGACAAGTGATGTGAAGGCTTCCATCTCACCGGTCCCGTCGGCACCGACATATATGTTCGGCAAATCACCGGGTTCCGGACCCTTAGGATTCATAAGGCCGTGAGCACCTTCCACTTTACCGACATGACCCTTGGCTGTCTTAAAGCCTTCATGACCTTCGCATACACCGTGGGAATGCAAATGCAGGCCGTGCTTACCCGGTGTCAATCCGGAAACCTTGACGTGGATCAGAACACCGTGTGGGCCTTGCTTGAGATGAGCCTTACCGATTTCACTACCGTCTATGCCGATCAGAGTCGCTGCTGCTTTCTCTGCCGCCTGCGCGGACGCAAATGGTAATGCCACTGACATGACAGTTGCTAAAAGTAAGTTTTTCATAAGAAACTCCGATGGTGATTTGTTACATTTTGAAATCACAAATCACATCATAATTCAATTCGCCCACGTAAAACAGAGAACACAATACGTTGATACGGCTTGGCCGCATAAAGTATCCGGTCAGTAAAAATGTATTTTTGTGTTGTATTCCGGCAATCACGCCCTGAAAAGCCGTGAATACTGTCGCATATTTACAGATACTGTAAGAGCCTGACTCAAAACTCTACGAGACATGACAATACCTTGCGAGCCGCCTTGTGGTGAGGCGGATGTGTGCGACGTTGATCCATGCCTCAGCAGAGGCGATGGATTTTTCCCAGTCCTTGCTGAGCCGACGGCATC
>CALFWP010000069.1 GCA_937927905.1 uncultured Neomegalonema sp. | reverse complement strand
GTCAAAGCCAATCGACACGGTTTCATCGATTGAGACTATGGATTCCAGCAAAGAATCACGCAGACGAAAATCCATGCGATTGATATCCAGAACGCCTTTCGCCTGAGCATTGCGGCCATCGAATTGCACATCCATCGCAACCTCGACAGGGCGTTCCCTGTTTTTGATTGTCAGAGTCCCTCCGGCAGCATATTTGCCACCGCCGGTATCGCGCAAACCGTTCATACGAAATGCTGCTTCGGGAAATTCCCGGCTGTTGAACCACGGCAGGCTGTTCAATACCCCCTCGCGCATGGAATCCCCGAGATCAATGCTCGCAGTATCGACTGTGATAGACGCGGAAGCATCCTCCGGCCTTGCGGAATCAAACCGGATCTGCGCGCCGAAGCGCTCAAAACGACCGGTTTTTTCCTTGCCGTTCTCAACAAAGGTAAAAGAAACCGAGCTGCGCTCTTTATCTATAATCCATTCCGTCTGCGCCGCCGCCGGGGACGGTTGCGCAAACCAGACAAATGCTAACAGCGCAACGAAGACCCGCATTATTCCTGCTTTACGATTTCAAGGTCAACGCGGACAGGAATTTCGTTGCCGATTGCTCCGGCACCGTAGGAAACACCATAATCCGTACGGTCAATCACGGCTTCGGCAATAAACCCTGCTGTCATCAGCTTTTTACCGAAGGGGGACGGGGCAAGTTTTCTGAGCGTGACATCAAATGTTTCCTCATTCGACGCACCGTTCATGGATAATATCCCGATCATTTCCGCAGTGTCTTTACCGGTCTTTCTTATCGCTGTGGATTCAAAGACAATTTCCGGAGATTTTCCCACGTTGAGAAAATCCGGGCCGCGCACATGTTCGTCACGTTTGGCCCAGCCGGTATCTATGCTGATAGCATCGATCGTAAACACAACACTGGACTTTTCCGGATCTTCCTCATCGAAATCAATGTCAGCATCGAATTCGGTAAAACGGCCATTTGTCATCGAGAACCCCAGATGGTCAATCTGGAATGTTATAGATGTGTGCGACTTATCCAGGTCATAGGGTTCAGCATAAACAGCACCGGCCATCGTCAAAACGGCAAATGCTGTTGCGAAAGACAATGGTATTTTGCGCATTTACAACTCCATATTTCTGAACCGGTAGAAGGCTCTGCGCCTGCCGGTGTTCAGCACATGACCAACGATATGGTCTATAAGACTGTGAAGTACATCAAAACGGATCGCCATAGACGGATTTTGAACAGGAATAACAGCGGCGTGACGATTGCTTCAGGATTGTTGCAAGGGTACGTGATATTCTTTTTCAGGCTCTGCCCTTTGGAACACACTTAACGCGTCGGGACAGGTTCGTCTCCGCGATAATCATAAAACCCGCGCCCTGTCTTACGGCCCAGCCATCCGGCCTCGACATATTTCACGAGCAGAGGACAGGGTCTGTATTTCGTATCGGCCAACCCGTCATGCAACACATTCATGATTGCAAGACAGGTATCGAGGCCGATAAAATCTGCAAGCTCAAGCGGCCCCATCGGGTGATTAGCCCCGAGTTTCATCGCCTTATCAATACTTTGAACCGTACCGACACCCTCATAAAGCGTATAGACCGCCTCATTGATCATCGGCACCAACACGCGGTTGACGATAAAGGCCGGAAAATCTTCCGCACTTGCTGTGACCTTGCCCAGCGACTCCACGACACTGTTCATCGTTTTATAGGTCGCTTCATCCGTCGCAATGCCACGGACCAGCTCCACCAGGCGCATCACCGGCACAGGGTTCATAAAGTGCAGGCCCATGAATTTTTCCGGCCGGTCGGTTGAGGATGCAAGGCGCGTTATTGAAATTGACGAGGTGTTCGAGGTCAGGATTGCGTGATCCGGCACAACCGTCAGCAGAGCTGCAAAAATGCTTTTCTTAAGCTCCTCCTGCTCGGCAGCCGCTTCAACCACCAGGTCCACATCATCGAACGCATCAAGCGCCGTTGCGGGCCGGATACGGGCCAGTGTTGCCTCGCTTTCGGCTTCCGTGATCATCTCCTTGCGTATTTGCCGCCCCAGATTGTCTCTGATTGTCGCCATCGCCGAATCAAGCTTTGATTGCGCGATATCGTTCAGGACCACGTCATACCCGTTCAGCGCAAAGACATGCGCGATACCATTGCCCATCTGACCGGCGCCGACGATACCGACTTTTCTGATTGCGGGGATAGGGCTGGACATGGAGGCTCCGGAAATGCTGCACTGCGAAAGGATAATATGCACCGTATTCAAAGCGGTGCAAGCACCAACCGGCGGGAACAGACAGATACTAAGATCAACAGCACTGAAAAGGCTTTAAGGGGGCATAATGTCCAAGCGTTATCACAGAATACTCCTGACAGGGGCGGCCGGAAATCTCGGACAGGTTCTGCGCGCCTCCCTGCCGGTACATTGCGAATGCCTGCGGGTTTCGGACAAAGACGACATCAGCAATCCGTCAGCACATGAAGAAACCGTCATCTGTGATCTTGCCGATCCCGTGGCATGTCTGGCCATGACAAAGAATGTCGATATGGTTGTGCATATGGGCGGTCAGAGCATCGAGGGCACATGGGAAAGCGTGCTGAACTCAAATATTATCGGGTTTTACAACATATATGAGGGATGCCGTAAAAACGGTGTACGGCGGCTGATCTGGGGGTCCTCAAACCACGCAATCGGGTATTATCCCCGGACTGAAATAATCGACGCTTCTGCTGCACCCCGACCCGACACGAATTACGGTGTCTCCAAAATATACGGCGAAGCACTCGCACAATATTACTGGGACAAATATCATCTCGAAAGCGTGTCCATCCGCATCGGATCCTGTTTTGAGGAACCGTCAGACCGGCGTATGCTTGCCACCTGGATGAGCTTTCGCGACTTCCGGCATCTCATTGACCGGTGCCTTATATCTCCCCGCGTCGGACATACGATCGTTTACGGCATGTCCGATAATGATGAGAAGCTCTGGGACAACACCATGGCCGCACATCTCGGCTACCGGCCGAGGGACAATGCGGAAATATACCGTGAAAAGGTCGAGGCGCTGTCGGCACAAAAAAGCATTGACGATGCCATGTTCAAATTTCACGGTGGCGGCTTCACAGCCCAACCGCATTTTGATGATCCGGTATCATGATAAAAGTCTATGTTCTGAACACATGCGATACATGTAAAAAAGCCCTGAAATGGATGGATAGCGAAGCGATCGCTTTTGAAAAGCATGATGTGCGTGCGGATGGTGTACAGGCGGATTGGCTGAAACCTGTTGTAGAGGCTTTGGGCTGGGAAACCGCACTGAACCGACGTAGTACGACCTGGCGCGGCCTCAGCGAAACGGATAAAGCGGACCTTGATACCGAAAAGGCCGTGGACCTGATCCTGCAACATCCGACCCTGATGAAACGGCCTGTTTTTGTCGCGGGGCATACTGTGCTGTGCGGATTTAACGCTCAGGTACAGGCCGCATTGAAGAGCCTGTAGCAAGACCCGCGACCTGACGCGAACATAGGAGGTCAGGTGACCTCTATGGTCCGCTCCAGCGTGAAATCCCCGTCATTTTCCGTTTTCCACAGAAAAGATATTGTGCCGCTTTCCGGAACTTTCAGGTGAAACTCGATATAGGGGTTGGTGGACAACGCCGGTTCCGCATCAAGCTCAAAGAACACCTTGCCGTTAAAACTGGCCGAAAAGTAATACATGATGTCCTGCGGGATCAGGTCGCCGGTCTCATGATTGATACGCTGACCGGATTCCATAGGATGGGATAACAGCGTCTTGATTTTGATAACCTCACCGGCAACGGCTGTTTTCGGAAGCTTCGCACGGGGTTTAATTTGCGCCATACCCTTATCCTCCGCAACCGCCGACTGTTACCTTGACTGCTGTCACCGCACGCCGGATCGAGCCGTCTTTCATGCGTGCCAATGCAATTACATCCTGTGTTTGCGCCAGCCGCATCCGCGTCGAGGCCCGCGCAACACCGGACAGCTCCGTAAACCGGAATGCGGCTACGCCCGGGTTCGGATTGGCGGTCGAAACAACAATCACCTCTTCAACAAAATCATCCCCTGCCATCACACTGTCCACATGAACCGCAATAGGAACCGATGCACCATTCTCGGCGATTTCAGGAATTTTAAGGGTGATTTTACCGTCAACGATGTCGGCATCACCGGCAAAATCGGCAATACTATCAGCGGAGGTCAGCTCTTTTGCAAAGGCGGACAGACCAAATGATACACCGGCAAGCCCGGCAACGCCGAATACCAAAGCCCCTCGCCGTGTTGTGTTTCTGATCATAGCCTCCTACGCAACAGAGATAAAACAAAAGCCCGCATCCGGGATGTACGACGCCATCCAACCCATAAAATAGCTGTAAAAGCAACCACCCTTACGCCGGTCTGATCAATGAGAATGTCTCAAAAACAGTAGAATAATCGTGATACCCGAGCCGCGCGAGCGGATTATACGCCATCAGGTCCAGCTTACCGTCTTTGATGGCCGTATCAGCGATATGCACCCCGACGACCTCACCATAGATAACAGTGTATCCGGGTTGTCCCTCCGGTCCCGGTAGCGCCAGCGTGTCAAACAGCCGGCATTCCATTGCAACCGGGGCATCCGCGATACGCGGCGGTTTCACCAGCGTTGAGGGCGCTTTGACAAGCCCCGCAGTCTCGAATTCATCAATATCCGCCGGATACCCGCCGGAGGACACGTTCATGGCCTCCCGCATCTCATACGCAACCACATGTATCACAAACTCTTTTGCCGCCAGGCAATTGGCCCTTGTGTCCTTGTTCAGCGAAGGACCGGGCGGTGCGCAGGAAAACATGACAATCGGCGGAACATCACTGACACCATTGAAAAAGGAAAACGGTGCCAGATTAGGGACACCCCCTTCGCTAAGCGTCGAAACCCAGGCAATCGGGCGTGGTGCGATGATGGCCTTAAACGGATTAAAGGCCAACGGATGACCGTCTTTTGGTTCGTAAAACACGTTGTGACCCCTCCGGACTTATACGAACAGGTTTTTATGGGTTTCACGCAGAATATTTTTCTGCACCTTGCCCATTGTATTGCGCGGCAATTCACCGGCAAAGAAAATGCATTTGGGGCGTTTGAATTTCGCTAGCTTATCCTCAAGCGCGTCCATGATGGTTTGTTCATCGAGATCGCCGACCACAACGGCCACAACACCCTCGCCGAAATCAGGATGAGGTGCCCCGATCACAGCGGATTCAGTTACGCCCGGCAAAGCATCAATCACCGCCTCGACCTCTTTGGGATACACATTAAACCCTCCGCTGATGATCAGATCCTTGCCGCGCCCGACAATCTGGACATAACCATCCTCATCCTGCATCCCCAGATCGCCGGTTATAAAAAAGCCGTCAGCGCGCATTTCCTCTTTGGTTTTGTCCGGCATACGCCAATAGCCGGAGCAGACATTATCCCCACGTACCTCAATGGTGCCGATATCGCCGGGTGCAACAGGCACTCCGCTGTCATCGACGATGCGCAACTCCACCCCCGGAAGCGGAAACCCGACCGTTCCGGCACGGCGCTCTCCGTCATAGGGGTTGGAGGTGTTCATATTGGTTTCGGTCATGCCGTAGCGTTCCAGAATGCGGTGACCGGTACGTTCCTCAAATTCATGATGGGTCTGAGCCAGTAACGGCGCGGACCCTGACGTGAAAAGCCGCATGTGCTTTGCCGTATCTTCCGTAAAGCCGTCATGGGCCAGAAGTCGCGTGTAAAATGTCGGCACACCCATCATCGCGGTTGCGTTCTGCATATGCCGGACCACCTGCTCCGTATCGAATTTAGGCAGAAAAATCATTTGCCCGCCGGTCCTGATCACCGTGTTGCTTGCCACAAACAGGCCGTGAGTGTGATAGATCGGTAAGGCGTGCAGCAGAACATCATCATCGGTAAAGTGCCATACCTTCGCCAGTGTGAGCGCATTGGATAGCAAATTGCGATGTGACAGCATTGCGCCTTTTGAGCGCCCGGTGGTACCTGAAGTATATAGAATAGCAGCAAGATCATCCGGCGCACGGGGCACGGTCTCAAACGTTCCGGACTGGCTTGCGGCAAAATCGAAAAATGTCCCGGCACTAACCTGCGGATCGCGCCAGACACCGAAACTGTCCAGATACACACGATGCTTTTCCGCAAGGCCGATATAGCCATCAAGCGAAGCCGGATCACAAAGGAACAGCTTCGGTTCCGCATCTCCGATAAAATAATCCACTTCCGCAGCCGTATAATCGGTATTCAGGGGCAAAAAGACGGCCCCCGCCCGCACGGTTGCGAGATACAGCATCAGACCTTCGATGGATTTCGGGACCTGAGCGGCCACACGGTCGCCGGGCCTGACACCCCGCGCCACCAGAGTTGCCGCAAAACGTGCGCTCACCTGCTCGATATGCGCATATGTATACCAGCGCGACCCTATACCGGCTTTTCCCGGAATTTCCGCGAAGGCCCGTTCAGGAACGGTGCCTGATAAAAGCCCGTCGTAAAGCGTATTTGTCATGCGATTTCCTTCCCGCCGGAATGTGCATAGGGCATCGCATCACCCCAAGAAAGAACCACCTGCGAGGCAATCGGCGCGCCCATTGACTAAATCGGTTGACCCACAACCGATTCCTCAAGGCGCTCCAGCGCCTCTTTCGCACCGTCGATATTGGGATGCAAATCACGCGCCGCTGAAAAAGCGGCATGGGCGTCATCATCGCGGTCGAGCCTTTCCAAAATCAGCCCCAGGCCAATCAGGGCACCGAAATGCCGCGGTTCAATGCGCAATGTTTCATACAGATCGGCAAGCGAACGCCCCAAATTCCGGTCGGCAAAATATGCGGTTGCCCGTGCATTCCAGCCCTCGGCAAAATCAGGGCGCAACGCGATCAGACGTGAAAAATGGGCAATGGCTTTTTTGATGTCGCGCTTCTCCAGCGCCTTGCGCCCCCTCAATAGCAGCAAATCCGCAGAATCACTGCCGGATTTCGACCAGCGATCTGTAATTTCATCCTCGATTCTTGATGCCAGACGCCCATCCGCCATGGACAGTTTCTCGAACAGAGACTCCATTGTCTCATCCGAAAGCTGCGCCGGCGGCTCTGTTTGCGCGGTATCGGCGGGATCCTCCTGCACATCCTGGGAAAACGCAGCCCCGGCACAACAAAACGCAAAGGCCATAACACCGGCCCTAAGGATGGAACCCGTAGGAATTGTCTGCATTTTTTATCACCTTTATCCGCTACGCTCTGGACCGGCACTGAACTCTGGGTTATTCCGCGTACATATTATCACGGGCATAATGCCCTGCGGAGAATTATGATGGATGATGCAACACTCGCCAAGGCTGTCGAGCTTCTTCAGGAAAAAGTGTCCGGCGCGGATGCGTTCGGTGCAACGGTTTGTTTTAATTTCGGCGGTGAGGGAAGCATCCTCGTGGACGGCAACAACAGCCCTCCTGCGGTCACCGCGAACAGCGATGCGGAGGCTGATTGTACCATCACAGCAGATGAGGACACATTCCGCGAAATGATGGCCGGTGACCTCGACTCAACCGCCGCGTATATGACCGGTAAAATCAAGATTGACGGCGATATGGGCGCGGCAATGAATATTGCGCGCCTGCTCGGGTAACGGCATAGCGTCCCCGTGACAGCGCATCCGGCACAAGCGGTTCTTCACGGGGAACCGCCTAAGGGCGGCCAATGCGAGGTTATTACGGCCTCTGACGGCACCGGTTTGCGCTTTGCCCATTGGCCCGCCGCAGGGCCGGTGCGGGGTGCGGTCCTGCTGGCACAGGGGCGAACGGAATACATTGAAAAAGCCTATGAATGGATCGGCGCGCTTCAATCGCGCGGCTTTCACGTCGGGGCTTTCGATTTCAGGGGGCAAGGGCTGTCACAGCGTTTTCTGCCGAACCGCAGGCGCGGCTATGTGACTGATTTTAAGCATTTTCAGCACGATTACGATGCGGCTTATGCCCGTTTCAGGCAGACCACGGGTGATCTTCCGTTGGTGGTGTTCGGTCATTCCATGGGTGGTTTGGCGACAACGCGGTTTGTTTCAAGACGACAACAGGAACTAAGCGGAGCAATGCTCAGCGCACCTATGCTCGGGCTGGGCCTCTCACCCGCATGGACATGGGCGGCATGGATTGTCTCGAATGTGTCTTCGACTTTCGGGTTCGGGGACCGGTATGTCCAGGGCTGCGATGACCGCACGGGGCCGGATCGGGGCTTTGAAGATAACGGTCTGACCCATGACAGGGAACGGTTTGAACGGCATGAGCATATGATCACAAAGCATCCCGACCTTGCCTTGGGCGGAACAACCCATGCCTGGCTGCGTGCGGGCTTCCGGGAGATGGCGGGAATTGCGGCTTTGCCGGATAACTGGCTGAAAATCCCGCTGCTGCTCGCGTCCGGTGATGAAGATACCGTTGTGTCAAACAAGGCCATCACGGATTTTGCCCGCAGGAATACACTGACCGAACACATCCACCTTAAGGGATCGCGTCATGAACCGCTGATCGAGGTTGATGCGGTTCAAAATGTTTTCTGGGCGGCGATTGATGATTTTCTGGATCGAGTTGCCCCGCGAAAAGGCTGACCTGCCGCAGAACCCGTGCTAAAGACACATTCATGTTTATCCGCTTTTTCCTGACCCTGAAACTGCTCGGTGTGCCGGTTTCTCTGAGAGAGTATCTGTCCCTTCTGGAAGGGTTGGATGTCGGCATTGCACGTTATGATGTGGAGGAATTTTACTTCCTCGCCCGCACAGCGCTTGTGAAAGACGAGCGGCATCTGGACAAATTCGACCGGGTGTTCACCGAAATTTTTCAAGGGGTCGAAGCGGTCGGCGGCGGCATCGAAGGGGTTGAGGAACAACCCATTCCGGAAGAATGGCTTCAAAAACTCGCCGAAAAACATCTGACCGACGAGGAAAAGAAACTCGTCGAGTCTCTGGGCGGCTGGGAAGAACTGATGGAGACGCTGAAAAAGCGCCTCGCGGAACAGGAAAAGCGGCATCAGGGCGGTTCGAAAATGATCGGGACAGCAGGCACGTCACCTTTCGGTGCCTATGGTTATAACCCTGAAGGCGTGCGCATCGGCCAGCACGAAAGCCGCCATCGCCGCGCGGTGAAAGTCTGGGACAAAAGACAGTTTAAAAACCTCGATGACAGCATCGAACTGGGCACCCGCAATATCAAGGTTGCCCTCAAACGCCTGCGCGTCTGGGCGCGGTCCGGCGCGGATGAGGAACTGGATCTCAGCGGCACCATCCGCTCAACCGCCGAGCGCGGCTATCTTGATGTCATCACCCGCCCCGAACGGCGCAATGCGGTAAAAATGGTGATCTTTCTGGATGTCGGCGGCTCGATGGATGACCATATCCGCGTTGTGGAAGAGCTGTTCTCCGCCGCCCGTGCGGAGTTCAAGCACCTCGAATATTATTACTTCCACAATTGCCTGTACGAAGGGGTCTGGCGGGATAACCGCCGCCGTTGGACGGAAAAAACCCCGACATGGGACGTGCTGAACACCTACGGGCCGGATTATAAATGCCTGTTTGTGGGCGATGCCAGCATGTCACCTTATGAGATTGCCGTGCCGGGCGGCGCGAATGAGCACTGGAACGAGGAGGCCGGACAGGTCTGGTTGCGCCGAGCGTTCGAGCAATGGCCAAGCTATGCATGGCTCAACCCCGTGCGCAAGGATTACTGGCGTTATACCCATTCGATCCAGATGATCCGCGAACTGGCTGAAGACCGTATGTATCCGCTGACCCTGTCCGGTATCGAAAACGCAATGCGGGCACTCAGTAAAGACTGACCCGGCGCCGCCGGTTTTACGCGAATTCCTCGGTATCAATCTGTTTTTGAACCGTAGTATTATACCGTCCGCCCTTCACCGTCTTTTCATTGATCAGGGCATCAAGGCGCGCGGTGATATCTGGCGTCAGGCTGACCTCAGCCGCCTGAAAGTTTTCTTTCAGATGCTCCGGGTTTTGCGTGCCCGGGATCGGAATAACATGATCACCACGCGTCAAAAGCCACGCGAGCGCCAGTTGCGCCATGGTGCATCCGGCCTCTTGCGCAATGGCACTGTAAGCGGGCAGTAGCTTTATGTTTTCCGCATAAATCTCAGGCTCAAAGCGGGGCATGCTGTTACGGATATCATCTTTGCTGTAAGGGCCGCCCTCCAGTAGCGTACCGGTCAGGAACTGGCGGGCGACCGGCGAAAACGCGACAAAGGCTGCGCCGAGTTCCTTACATGCCTCAAGCACCGCAATTTCCGGATTGCGGGTCCAGAGCGAGTATTCGGATTGAACCGCAGCAATCGGATGGACCGCATGGGCCTTGCGCAACGTGGCGGCGCTGACTTCAGACAAACCCAGCATGCGCACTTTACCGGCATCGACAAGGCGGGCCATCGCGCCGACGACCTCTTCAATCGGTGTCACCTTATCCCAGCGGTGCAGGTAAAACATATCAAGGTGATCGGTTTTCAGCAGAGACAGCGTTTCATTCACCGAACGCTCGATCAGCTCAGTGCGGTTGTTTATCCCGCGTATGCCGGTATCCGGATCTTTCACGATCCCGCATTTGCTGGTCAGAACGATCTCATTTCTACGGTGGGAAAGGTATGTACCGATCAGCGCTTCATTATGGCCATGGCCATAAATCGCCGCCGTGTCAAAATGCGTATAGCCCAGATCGAGTGCGGCTTGCAGGATACGCCCGCCCTCTTCATCGGGCAGGCGCGGTTGATAACAATGGGAGACATTCATGGCCCCGAAGCCGATGGGATAGATTTCCCGTCCTGCCAGCTTCCGTTTTTGCATCTTCGCCCCTCCTGAATACCGCTTATGCCGCGCGCCGCAGCGCCGCCATCCAGATGCCACCCGCGATCAACAATGACTCGCTGACCTTTTCAACCATACGCACCCGCGATTGCGTTAATGCGCGACCGGCTTTTGATGCCAACAGAACATAGAGCGAGTCAAAAATCGTCGCGACCAACATGAACACTCCACCCAGTACCAGCGTCTGATGGAGTGCACTGTGTGCGGGATCTATGAATTGCGGGATAAATGCACCGAACAACAGCAGGATTTTCGGATTGGTCATGATGACGAAAACCCCTTGCCAGAAATACCCGATACGCGGCTCGGCCGTATCCGCACCGCTGATTTCCCCGTCCGAGCGTAACAGCTTTATTCCGAGCCAGATCAGATAGGCGGCTCCGATCAGCTTCATGATAAAAAACCACTCCGCCATGAACGCAATCACGGTTTCAAGGCCCAGCGCGACGATACAAATTATTACGGCCAGGCCCGCCTGGGTCCCGGCAATATTGAGAAATCCGGCAACGGCCCCATTGCGCAGCGAATTGGCAACCAGCACCGTTACCGTCGGGCCGGGGACAATAACGATAAAAAAGGACGCAACCGCAAAGGCGGCCACCGTACCGGCTTCCATGGATATTCCCCTGATCGACTTGTAAAAAATATTTCACTAGGCTGTCTAAAACACAATAAGGGAAATCCGATGCCCAGAATTATGCTTTTTGCACTTCCGGCCGCACTGCCTCTGTCAGCTTTGGCCGAACCGGTCAAACTGACCGGTGAACAGATCAAAAGTCTGTTGCCGACAATCACTGCCTATGGCGATAATACGAAACAGATTTTTTACGAAAGCGGGACGACCGATTACATCTCGAACGGTCGCCCGAGTGTCGGATACTGGCATTCCAGCGAAACCCAGTATTGCTCAAAATGGCCCCCCTTCGGCGGGTGGACCTGTTACGATGTTTTGCTGGATCAAGAAAAGAAACAGCTGCACTGGATCGGCGACAGCGGCAAACCGATCATAGACCGGATTGAACCGCGCAAGGCCGAAAACGGATAAACACTATAATCCAGTGGAGTATGCCAACGCGCGACTCTTTGAAGGATCAGCCTGCCCCACCAGCCGGACGGACATTCTCTAGCGGGTTAGAGCCGTATCACGTGAAATAATTTCACGGTAGATGGTCGGAACCATCGCCGGTCTGCGCACCCGTTCCGCAAAAAGCGGCCCCTGTATTAGAGGCGGAAGAATATATTCATCCGCAATAGCGGCCGCATAATGATCATCCGCTATCGGCAGATCACCGGCAAATCTGATCGAGGCCGGTTCAATAACAGGCTGTTGTGGCACGACGACGGGCGGTTTTGCTGTGCCTGTATGACTGCGCAGGCTTCCACTGCCCGGCAAAACGGCAAAACCCGCTTCTCCGTTATGATGCGCCCGGGCCGAGAAAGACCCGCCCTGAACTGTGGCATCATGCCCTGAACAGGCCGACAAAAGCATCGCAGCGGAAAGTACTGTTACCGGAAACTTGTTGATTTTACTCATAACGCTCTCCTCAACCGTATCAAAAGGTATCAAAAACAGGATCAGCCAAAAGCCGGAAATCTTTACGACTTCCGGGAACTCCGCGCATCACAACCCCCTCGGGCAGACATCCGGGATCCGTAATACTCGCGCTGATAAAACCGTTCTCATCAAGAACAACGCTGGCCTTACATCCCGTAGGCAGATGAACAGCATCATGCGTTGTATCACTTGGAACCTGCATACCGGCATGAAGCAAACGGGCCTCTGCGATCTGCGGGACCAGCAATACCGCGACGGGACCTGCCAGCATTAAAGCCCTGCGCCCGTGCCTTTTGCCATGAGTGTGCTGCACCATGACCTGCCACTTTCCTGTTTGTATAAATAGAAAACGTACGGTGTACTCTCAGCAACCGCTGTGCCGATTACCAGATTTTGATGCATAAAATTCGAAGAGACTTTTTCTCCTTGGCGTAAAAGTACCCTATGCCCAGTAAGATCCGCGCATAGACCAAAGTGATAAAACGCCGGAAACAAACATCTATAGATGTGCAAAAACCGGGCAGGCTTTTAAACGATCAATCTCCAAAAATAAATAAAGTTAATTATTTTCAATATTTTATACTTTCGATCAAATACCCTTACATACAAAAAATCAGAACAGACACGCCCGTCAGAACATAAAACGCTATCGGACTGTGTGCAGCCCGGGACCCTGTCTGTTATCAAATGCTCCGGAAGCGCGAGCAGTGTCTCTCCTTAAAGAAACATTCGGATTAACCGTAATAAAACCCTTAAACTTGGTTAATTCATTGTCTTTAAAACAAAATATCACATGAATTGAGTCTCATTATGCGAATATCCGTTAACGGAACCGAATGATACGCCTTGCGCACAGCCGGATTTCGGGCTTGTCTAAACTTTCCTGAATATCCAGACGGGGCCGGTCATGACCGTTGCAAAACATACTCTGCGTTCCGCACGATGGTTTGCCGAAGAAGAAACCCAACGGACATGGAACCATCGTTCCCGCATCATGCAAATGGGCTTCGGTGACGCAGATTATCTCGGCAAGCCGGTGATCGCCATTATCAACACCTGGTCGGATATCAACCAGTGCCACGCCCATTTCAAACAGCGGGTCGAAGACGTAAAGCGCGGGGTGTATCAGGCGGGAGGGTTTCCGCTGGAACTGCCCGCCATTTCCCTCTCGGAGCCGATCGTCAAGCCGTCCACCATGCTGTACCGCAACCTGTTGGCTATCGAAACAGAAGAACTGCTGCGCTCCCATCCCATTGACGGAGCCGTGCTGATGGGGGGCTGTGACAAGACCACCCCGGGCCTGCTGATGGGCGCGGTTTCCATGAATCTGCCCTGTGTTTATCTGCCCGCCGGTCCGATGCTGAGCGGAAACTTTCGCGGAGAAAAACTCGGCTCCGGTTCCGATATCTGGAAATACTGGGACAATGTGCGGGCCGGTAACACGCTGATGGAGACATGGCGGGAGGTGATCGGCGGGATTGCGCGCTCTCACGGGCATTGCATGACCATGGGCACCGCATCCACCATGACTGGAATAGCCGATGCGATGGGCATGTGCCTGCCGGGGGCCTCATCCATTCCCGCCGCCGATGCAAACCATATCCGCATGAGCGCCGCTTGCGGACGCCGCGCGGTGGAACTGGTCCATGAGGATCTCAAACCCTGTGATATCCTCACCCGCCCTGCCCTCGACAACGCCATTAAAGTGGCGATGGCGATGGGGTGTTCCACCAATGCCATTATTCATGTTATCGCCATGGGCAGGCGTGCGGGCATCAATGTCAGCCTTGATGATTTCGAGAAGGCTTCGCGCGACATTCCTGTTATCGCCAATGTCCGGCCCTCGGGTCAGACATATCTGATGGAAGATTTCTACTATGCGGGCGGTTTCAGGGCGCTGATGAAACGGCTGGAATCGAAACTTGACCTTTCGGCTATGACGGTCAGCGGCAAAAACTGGGGCGCGGAGATCACCGGTGCGCAAATCTACAATGATGACGTGATCCGGCCTTTGGAGAACCCGATTTACGCAGAGGGCGCTTTGGCGGTTCTGAAAGGCAATCTTGCCCCCGACGGCTGTGTCATCAAACCTTCTGCCTGTGATCCGAAATTCTTGAAACACAGCGGACCGGCTGTTGTCTTTGATACCTATGAAGATATGAAAGCCTGGGCCGATGATGAGACGGTCACTGTGACACCCGATACCGTCATGGTGTTCCGCAATGCCGGGCCGGTCGGCGGTCCCGGTATGCCGGAATGGGGGATGCTGCCGATCCCGAAGGTGCTGCTGAAACAGGGCGTTCGGGATATGCTGCGCCTTTCCGATGCGCGGATGAGCGGGACAAGCTATGGTGCCTGTATCCTGCATGTCGCGCCGGAGGCTTTCACCGGCGGACCGCTTTCGCTTGTTAAGACCGGCGATATCATCAGTGTCGATGTGGACGCCCGCACGATCCGGCTTGACGTGCCAGAGAACGAAATAGCGCGCCGGAAAGCCGCATGGCAACCGCCGGCCCCGCGCTACACGCGCGGCTACGGCTGGATGTATGCACAACATATTACCC
>CALFWP010000068.1 GCA_937927905.1 uncultured Neomegalonema sp. | reverse complement strand
TCTGAAGCGGACTGACCTTCCAACCGAAAACCTTGATGCCACCTTTGAGCGGATGCGCTCTTCTTTATCTAATAAGCGTTCATTGAACGCTTATTAGATGAAAGAGTGTCTTATATCTATTATAGCCATCCCCAAGAGGCCGGTCAATACGGCGCGAATGTCAGCTCCATCGGCGCTATGGTCCAGATGGTGACACGCGGCGTCAGTGCCGGAGAGTGGCGGCCTGACGATTCCGAAGAAGAGATCGACATTCGCGGCCGCTTCCCCGAAGCACAACGCACAATAGAGATGCTCGACCGCCTGCGGGTACAAACCAATGTCGGTCTGGTACCGCTGTCGAATTTTGTGGAACGCAAACCTGTCGCCCTTGTGTCAGAGATCACCCGCATCGACGGAGTGCGGGTCTACACCGTCTCGGCGGATGTCACCCCCGGCACCAATGCGACGGAGAAAATCACGGAACTCGGCGCATGGCTGAAAACCGTTGATCTGGGGCAAGGCGTCGTGCCCGGCTTTGTCGGCGATTTCGAAGAACAGCAGGAAAGTCAGGCCTTCCTGATGAAGGCTTTCGCCGGTGCTCTCGGTCTGATGTTCATCATCCTTCTGGCCCAGTTCAACAGCTTTTATAACGCTGTTCTCGTGCTGCTGGCCGTGGTGTTGTCCGTCGGCGGTGTGCTGGTCGGCATGATGGTGATGGGACAACCCTTTTCGATCATCATGACCGGCATAGGCATTGTCGCCCTCGCCGGTATTGTCGTGAACAACAACATCGTGCTGATCGACACCTTTCAGTCATTGCGGAAAGACATGCCGCCGCTGGAGGCGATTGTGGAGACGGGGCGTCAGCGCCTGCGCCCTGTCCTGCTGACCACCATTACCACGATGGCGGGCCTGTTGCCCATGATGTTCGCCGTTTCCATCGACTTTGCCAATGGCGGGATCAGCGTCGGTGCCCCCTCTGCGCTCTGGTGGACACAACTTGCCACGGCCATTGTTTTCGGCCTCGGCTTTGCCACGGTGCTGACCCTCTTTGTCACGCCGTCACTGCTCGCCGCCCGTGTGTGGTATCTCGGCAAGCTGCCGACCTTCGGTTGGCGCGGCCTGAAAACGCTGTTGCTGAAAGGAACCCTTGGCATGGAGTCAATGTATTTGCAGGACAGTCAGTTGATAGCCAAGGCAAAAGGCATTGATCGTGATGTAATTTGGTCGGAAATCCCATCTTTTATCCCGCTAACATCCGGCTCACATACAGGAAGCCATCACTATGCAGAGCAGGATGATATCTACAGCAAGGCACAATCGGCAATATCCGCACGACCATTCCAACATAGTCCAGACAGCAAGGACACCAGATTGCGTAATGATTTTTCCGAGGCCGCTGAATAAACCGTCAGACGTTTTTCATTTTCGCGGATTAAGTCAATTCATACCCAAAACGGCTTTTAAAGCGTTCGGCATCGTCGTGCGATATTGTAATATTCAGGCAAACTGCCGTTCCGGTATCGTCCCGTGCGGTAATATTGGCATTTTTATATAGCCATGCCAAAGCTTTGCCATCAAAGACGGGAATGGCAACAGACAAATCTAAATCATGCATCGAGAGGCGCGCATCAATTGCACCGATAATCGTATCAATTCCCGATTTTTCCAGAGCAGAGGCCATCACAACATTCGGTTTACGTGCCGCCTCGTTCGTAAGAGCCTGCAACTCATCCTCTGTGAGTAAGTCGCATTTATTATAAACTTCGATGGCATTTTCCATCTGTGGTTCCGTGATACCCAGTGTTTTCAGAATATCCTTCACATCACGGGCCTGCGCATCGGTTTCCGGGCTGGATACATCCCGCACATGGACAAGGACATCAGCTTCCAGAACCTCTTCAAGGGTCGCTCTGAATGCGGCAACAAGTTGCGTTGGAAGATCAGATACAAATCCCACAGTATCGGACAGGATGACATGCCGACCGCTCGCCGTCACGATAGAGCGCATGGTCGGATCCAGCGTTGCAAACAATTTATCTGCCGCAAGGACGGATGCGCTGGTCAAGCTGTTGAAAATTGTTGATTTACCGGCATTTGTGTACCCGACCAGTGCAACGACAGGATGCGGCGCTTTTTTGCGTTTTTTTCTATGCAGGCCGCGTGTTTTGACCACCTTTTCCAGCTGCCGCCGGATACGTTCAACCCGCATATCAATCATCCGCCGGTCGGCCTCGATCTGAGTCTCCCCCGGCCCGCCGACAAAACCAAGCCCGCCGCGTTGTCTTTCAAGGTGTGTCCAGCTCCGGACAAGTCGACTTTTCTGATACAGCAGATGCGCGAGTTCGACCTGTAACGTGCCTTCTTTCGTCTGTGCTCTGTATCCGAAAATTTCCAGGATCAACCCGGTCCGGTCCAGAATTTTGACCGACCACTCTTTTTCCAAATTCCGTTGCTGAACCGGACTTAACGACGTGTCGATAATGACAAGCTCAGCATCGGCAGCCTTGATGCTATCTTTCAGCTCCGACAGCTTGCCAGATCCGAAGAACATACCGGCCCGTATCGTCGGCAGGTTTTCGATCCTGGCACCGGTGATATTCAGATCAAGGGCAGAAGCCAGTCCGACTGCTTCTTCAAGTCTTGTATCCGGCGTTCTTAGATCCGGCTTTTCATTTTTTATATTCGGGTGAATTACAAAAGCATTCGTGGTCACGATGCCGCCGCATCCTCCGGATCATAAAGACTGATCGGTTGTGAGGGCATGATCGTTGAAATTGCGTGCTTATAGACCAGTTGGGATTGACCATCACGGCGCAATAAAACACAGAAATTATCAAACCAGGTGACAACGCCCTGAAGTTTGACACCGTTAACAAGAAAAATCGTGACCGAAATCTTGTTTTTGCGAATGTTATTTAAAAATGCATCCTGAAGGTTTTGTTTGTCGTTGGGCATTGTGCTTGCCTTCTATTTATTGACCGACTCAATCTTAGTCACGTTTCCATAAATCTTTACAGTACGATTGCATGTTTAACTGCACACGACAAACATTGAATAAGTTCAAATAATGCATAAGCTGTTAATGCTCATTACCGTCGCCACGCCGACACACTGCACAGCGCAATAACAGCCAGTGTCTCCATTCTGCCGACAATCATTGCGGCACACAGAATGTACCGCGCCACTGTTCCATGTGTTGCATACCCTCTACCTTCACCTGCGATGATTTCCAGCAAAGGTCCGGTATTGCTAATCGCGGCAACCGAAGCGGCAAAGGCATCAACAAACCGGAGCCCTGAGGCCGCAAGCCCAAGGGCACAGACCGCCACAGTGATCAGATAAAGCATGACGAAAATCCAAACGATGCTTAACGCATCGAATGTCACTACTCTGCCACCGCTGAATATAGGTTGCATCGAGGCAGGACGAGCCAGCCTTCTTAATTCCGCCATACTGTGTTTTGCCAGCAAAGCCGCACGCAAAAGCTTGATGCCTCCCGCTGTAGAGGCTGCACCGCCTCCTGTAATCGCAAGGCCCAACAGGACAATTCCGGGGGTCTCCAGGCCACTCCAGGTCGTTGCTCCCTCCCATGCTGCGGACTCAAAGCCTGTCGTTGTGATAAATGAGACAGACATAAAAAAGGCGCCCCATAACGCGGTAAATGCCTGTTTGATTTCATCCGTTGACCGGGTTTCAAGCGCACCAAACCAGTTTCGCAAAAACAGGATCGCAACAACCGCAAATACGGCAATTGCCATGTAATGTAATTCCGGATTCCGCAAATAACTTCCGATGCCAGAGCGCCGGGCCGCCATATGCGCCGTTATGCCGATTGCCGCAGGTATAATAACAAGCAGCAGAATAAACTCGGTCATAAAGGCGTTATATCCTGCTACGCCTGAGGCGGTCGGGGCAAAGCCCGTCGTGGAAACACTGGCAAGGGCAAAACAAAATGCTTCGAACGGATTCAGGCCGCTGGCCGCCAAGAAAAATGTACAAAGCGCCATCATTCCCAGATACGGAATAAGCACAATACGGGATGCCCAGATAATGCGTGCCTCCAACCCCCGTGAGCGCGCACCCTCGCTTGCGCACAAAAAGGCGTAATTGATGGTTGTTGCCCTGCGATCGATCATATGGTCGACTTCAAATCCCCCGATGGAAAGCGGGGCCAATATCGCCAACGCAGATACCAGACATACAAAACCGCCGAAACCGGATAGCATCGCCCGCCATAAAATAACGGCTTGTTGTACATCCTCCAGATTCCAGAAGATAGTCGCACCGGTCGTTGTCAAGGCGGATGCCATTTCAAAATAGGCCGAATCAAAATCAGCCACTGAGCGCAATCCCAAAAGCGGTATCGCCGCTATCGCAGGACCAATGACATAAAATGTAAGTACAAGAGCCAGCCCCGAGCGCTTAACACGATTAAAACGCCCCTTCGACAACACCTCAGCCGCAGCAGCGAAAAAAATACAGCTGATTGTACCGAACGCAAAACCGCTGCCCGATTCATGATCGCCGGTCACGATCGTAAAAATCCAAACCAGCGTCATTCCGAGTGCCAAAATCAGCAACGTAAAAACAATCACTCTGCCGGGTTGTTCTCCGGCAGAGTTGTCATTTCCTGATATGAGTGCAGCACCTGAGCGCATCACGACTCAAAAATAATCAACACTGACACGAAAGAGTTTTTCAACTCTGTTCACAGCGTCTCGTAATGCAAAGATAACAATATGATCACCATCCTTGAGAACATAGCGTGCATCCGGAATTTCGATTTTTTCTCCAGATAAAACTGCCGCCACAATAACACCGGTCGGCAAATTCACCTCGCCAAGAGGCTTGCCCACCAGTGGCGAAGTGGCGAGTGTCTGCGCCTCTATCACCTCGGCCGCACCATCGCGGATACTGTGAAGCGCACGGATTCTGCCCCGGCGGACATGACGCAGAATTGAGGAGACTGTTGTTGCCCTCGGATTTATGAACGCATCAATCCCAAGCGGAGTAACAAGACGCATCAAGTTCTGATTATTCACGAGCACCATGGCATTGCGCGCCCCGGCATCCTTGGCCAGAACACCGGCCAGAAGATTTGTTTTGTCATCATCGGTCAGCGCAATGATACTTTCCGCTTCACCGGCATTGGCTTCCTGTAAAATTGCCGAATCCAACACATCACCATTCAATACAATGGTTCGTTCAAGATTCTCCGCCGCCTTTTCCGCAATCTCTCGATTCAGCTCGATGAGCTTGGTTTTAATGCCGTTTTTCTGCCCTTCCAGCTTTTTTGCAACCGCGTAACCGACATTACCGCCACCGGCAATGACGATCCGTCGCGCAACCTCTTTCTCATGTCCGAACAAAGACAGCGTGCGATCCACATCCTCTTCGACAGCAACAAGAAACACATTGTCATCGGGGTAAAGCTGGTCATCCCCCGAAGAGGTATGCAACTTTCCCTGGCGCTCGAAGGCAACGACCATTGCGCTGATATCAGGGAACAATTGTGTAAGTTGCCGTAGCGGTGTGTTTAGCAGGGGACAATCATCGCCCAGCTGTATTCCGATCAGGCGGACACGCCCGTCAAGAAACGGTGTTGATTCAAACGCACCCGGAGCGCTGATGCGCCGGAGCACCGAGTCGGCAACCTCCATCTCAGGTGAAATAATCACATCAATGGGCATGTGGTCCCGCCGGAACATATCCCGCCAGACCGGTTCGAGGTAGGATTGCGCACGGACACGGGCGATTTTACGTGGCACGGAAAAGACCGAATGGGCCACCTGACACGCGATCATATTGACTTCATCGGAATATGTAACGGCAATCAGCATATCCGCGTCAACTGCGCCCGCCTCCATCAACACGTCGGGCCGTGATGCGTAACCGGTTACTCCACCGACATCAATCATGTCCGTGACCTTGCGGATCAGCTCTTCCGAGCTGTCAACCAGGACGACATCATTTCCTTCGGAGGATAACTGGCGCGCGATGTTGAAACCGACCTGACCGGCGCCGCATACGATGACTTTCATGATAAATGATCAGGATGACATCTCGACCACATTCTGTACAAAGGCTGTTCTACCACCGTTGCGGTTGGCTGTTGTTACGCCAAGTGCCTTCAGTTTGCGGTGCAATGCGGAACGCTCCATTCCGACAAAGGATGCTGTACGCGAGACGTTGCCACCAAACCTGTTGATTTGCGCGATCAGGTAGTTGCGTTCAAAGGCTTCCCGTGCTTCACGAAGCGGCATAGAGACAAAATTCTCACCCGCCTGTGAAATACCGGATGCCGTGCCATCGGGTGTCACCTCCGGCGGGATGTCATCAGGGCCGATCTCTGAAGATCCGTCACCCAGGATCATAATCCGTTCGACGATATTTCTGAGTTGCCGCACATTTCCGGGCCATTCATAGGCTTGAAGCACGGCAATCGCGTCATCATTCACATGACGCTTCGGCAAGCCGTGTTCGCGGTTCAAACGATCTGTCAGGTGATCCACAAGCGCACGGATATCTTCGCGCCGCTGCCCCAATGTCGGCGCATCAATAGGTACCACATTCAAACGGTGATATAGATCTTCGCGGAATGCACCGGAGACGATTTCACCGGCCAGGTCACGACTCGTCGCACTGACAATCCTTACGTCAACACGAACGGTATCATTGCCGCCGACTCGTGTGAAAGACTGATCGATCAGAACTCTGAGTATTTTCGACTGTGTTTCTTTCGGCATGTCGGCAACTTCATCGAAGAAGAGTGTCCCGCCATGCGCAGCCTCAAAAAGACCCGGAGTTGCCAGACCGCCTTCACGTTCTCTGCCGAACAGTTTTTCTTCGATATGTTCCGGATCCATAGTTGCTGCACTGACAACCACAAATGCCCCGTCGGCACGCTTTGAATTCTGATGCAGATAACGCGCGGCCACTTCTTTACCGGAGCCGGACGGTCCTGAAATCAGCACTCTGCTATTTGTAGGTGCCACGCGGTCTATGACACTGCGGAATTGAAGCATTGCGGCAGAATCACCCACCAGCTCTGTAATACTGCTCTCTTTTTGACGCAGTACTGCATTTTCACGGCGCAGACGCGCCGCCTCCAACGCGCGGCAGACTGTGATCATTAGAAAATCGGTTTTGAACGGCTTTTGTATAAAATCATAGGCCCCTTGCTGTATCGCAGCGACGGCCAGTTCAACATTACCATGGCCGCTGATAATAATAACCGGCAGTTCAGGGTTATCACGCTTAACCGTTTTCAGAACCTCGATCCCGTCTTTCCTGCTGCCCTGTAACCAAATATCGAGGATGATAAGATCCGGTTGGCGTCCGTTTATTTCCTTGAATGTCGAATCCGCACAAGAGGCCGTTCTTGTATCATGACCTTCGTCCTGAAGGATTTCCGCGATCAGCTCGCGAATGTCCTCTTCATCATCTACAATCAGGATATCAGCCATAAGATTTCGACCTTTTATTCAATATTCTCGTTACGAAATTGGAGCTAAGCCACAGATTCCTGCAGAACGTTCAGTGTATCCGGTCGCACAACGCCGCCAAGTTTTATTGCGATGCGCGTGCCAGTAGCAGGTCCATCGGGCGAAGCGGCATCGGACAGCATTAAAGTGCCGCCGTGCTCTTCAACCATACGCTTTACGATCGCAAGCCCCAAACCGGTTCCACCTGACTTTGTCGTCACATAAGGTTCAACAACCCTTTTACGTTCCTTCTTCGGTAGCCCGATACCGTTATCTGTAATAATTATCTCGGCATGATCACCGTTGCGGATAAGGGACAAGGATATAAGGCCACGCTCCGGTATTTTATCCTGTGCCGGGTTTGTATCAATGCGGCTGTTTATCGCCTCAATAGCATTTTTCAGGATATTCGTTAAAGCCTGAGATATAAGGCCACGGTCACAAAGGACATAAAGCTCCTGATCTACATTTTGTATATCAAATGTGATATCAGGGTGGCTAGCAACCTGAAGAATAACCGCTTCCTTGATCAGTGTATGGAGGCGTTCTTCGGCAAAGGACGGCTCCGGCATGCGTGCAAAATTAGAAAATTCCTCAACCATACGCCTGATTTGTTCGACCTGCCTTACGATCGTTTCTGTACATTGATCAAAAACAGGCCGGTCATTCCCGATTTGTGTTCCGAATTTTCGGTGCAGGCGCTCTGCGGATAGTTGAATCGGCGTAAGCGGATTGCGGATTTCATGGGCAACCCTGCGTGCAACATCGCCCCATGCGGCCAAACGCTGAGCGGATATCAGGTCGGTCATATCGTCCAGTGTGACGACATAGCCTTCTACCGCATCACAGTTGAGCTGACAGGAAACCCGGACCAGAAACTCGCTTTCACCGTCTTCTGCGGAGATTACAGCCCGCCCTTCACTGGATAAATCAGCGCTTTCGGCGGCCCTTGTAATTATAGGGGCAAAAGCGGGGTAAGCTTTTTGCAGGATAATACCGTCGAGCGCCCCGTATTGTGCATCCAGTAAATCTTCGGCGGTTTCATTGGCAAGGTTGACCATACCGGACCTGTCAAGGCGCAACACACCGACTGTTACACCGGAAAGCACAGCCTCCGTAAAACGGCGGCGCTGATCAAGTTGTAAATTGGCATCAAGCAATGATCCGCGCTGCCGCTGGACCTGCTCCGTCATATGGTTGAATGCACGGGACAGGACAGCGATTTCATCATCGCCTTTTTCCTCGTTTACACGGGCATCAAGGTCGCCGCCCGCGACGCGGTCCGCCGCCATTGCAAGGCGTCCAATAGGTCGTGCCAATCTGTCGGCGAACCAGATGCCGAACCAGATTGCAGCAGACAAAACCAGCGTTGCAAAACCGATATAGATCAATGCGAAAATCAGCTGCATATCACTGCGTTGGGTTTCCAGCTGCTGATATTGAGATGCCATGGAGCGCGTATCCGCTAGAACCCGCAATGCTTCACCGTCAACTGGGCGTACCAGATACAAAAAGGCGTCGAACACACCTGGCAAGGGTTGAAGCGCACGCACTGCACCGCCGCTGCGATCCTCGAATACATATACTTCACCGGGGCGCGTCGCCTCAAATTCACGCTGGGTCGGCGGTGTATACAAGAACAGATAGCTATTCGGTCCCCGGGCAATGATCTCGCCGCTTGAATTCAATACATAAACTTCAACAAGCCGACGTTCTCGTGAAAATTTTGCCAGAACACGGTTTAATGTTGCCGGATCAGGAATCCCGAGCGGTAGAGACCTGATCACCTCAGCTGAAATGGCGCTTGCGTCCAGCCGGATCGCCTGATGACGTTCCCGCACATAGGATTCCGCAATCGTAACAGAGTTTTGGACCACGCCCGCGACACGTTTATTCAGCCACCCTTCAAGGCTAAACGTCACTGTCACCGCTGCGAAGAGGCCCAGCAACAATGCCGGTGCAACAGCAATGATCGTAAACAGGCGCACCATTCGCAGATGCAGGCGCGATCCTGCAGAGCGTGCCCTTCGAGCCAGAACCATCATGGCAAGGCGCCAGGCAATGACCCCGATAAGTGCCAGCGCCAGACAGAAATCTATAATCAGCATCGTACGCAATGCTGCGCTGTTATCGGCAAAAACGCTGTTATCGGTGATCAGGAAGTATGTAATTATGGCACATAACGGTGCCGCTATCGCCAGACACAGTGCAAAACCACTAATGATCTTACGACGTCTGCGACCGTCATAAAGCCATTTTGGGCCAAATTTCCCGACGATATCCGACCGAGCCAAAGTCATGTCTGACGTGGTATCCCCCAAGCAATCGTTATTCCTGTGCAACCTTACAGCACAAGATTGTTGCTTAACAGCATCACTTCTTTCGTCGTTCGACCGGAATGTCAAGTTCGCGTATCTTTTTACGCAGTGTATTCCGGTTCAAACCCAGCAT
>CALFWP010000067.1 GCA_937927905.1 uncultured Neomegalonema sp. | reverse complement strand
ATCGGTGTCAATGCCGGATCACTGGAAAAGCATCTGCTGGATAAATATGCCGAACCGTGCCCCGAGGCGATGGTCGAAAGTGCGCTGGAGCACGCGAAAATACTTCAGGACAATGATTTTCACGAATTCAAGATCAGTGTGAAAGCTTCGGATGTTTTTCTTGCAGTCGCCGCCTATCACGGTCTGGCGGAGGCGTGCGATCATCCGTTGCATCTCGGCATTACCGAGGCGGGCGGGCTGTCCTCCGGTACCGTGAAATCCTCGATCGGTATGGGCAATCTGCTCTGGGCAGGTATCGGTGATACGATACGTGTTTCGCTCTCTGCCGATCCGGTGGAGGAAGTACGTGTCGGGTTCGAGATGCTCAAATCTCTGGGTTTGCGACATCGCGGAGTGAATATTATTTCCTGCCCGTCCTGTGCGCGGCAGGGATTTGATGTGATCAGAACCGTATCTATCCTGGAAGAAAAGCTTGCCCATATTCAAACTCCTATGAGCCTGTCGATCATCGGCTGTGTCGTCAACGGGCCGGGGGAAGCCGCGCAAACCGATATCGGCTTTACAGGCGGCGGTGCGGGCAGCGGTATGGTGTATCTGTCCGGTTTACAGGATCATAAGGTGCAAAACGCTGATATGATTGACCATATCGTTGGTCTTGTTGAAGAAAAAGCAGCAGAAATCGAACGGGAACGCGCGGCGGCTTCGGATATTGCCGCCGAATGAAGTATTCTATCCGTCACGCGGTTGGTGAGGATTCTGTCTCGCTGGCCGTGATCGAGCTGTCCACAACACCGGAATTTGCAAATTTTATATTTGAGGGCACCCATGGTGATGCCTCTGTCGGAGCGATTTTGTCATGGCGCTACCGGCAGGGCGGTGTTGACTCCACGGATTGGGCTTGGATTGCCGAGGATGCGGACGGCGCTGTCATTGCGGCGATGGGGGCGTACCCGGTCCCGCTTTCCCGTGCGGAACAGGGCGGCGGAGAGACTGAATTTGATGCGCGCAATGCGCATTTTGCCTCTTTGCGGGATATGATGCGTGATGATGCTTTTCATATTGCCCGTATCGGTGTTTTGCCGCAGGCGCGCCGCCGAGGTGTTGCCCGGTCACTGGTAAAGTTGGCGGAGGATGAAACGCGAAAGGCAGGTTTGCCGCTTTTGACCTTGTTTGTCTGGGCCGACAATATTGAGGCAACAGCGTTTTATCATGCGCTCGGGTTTACCGAACGGGACAGCATAAGCATCCCTGAAATTCCGGGGCTGGAACGGCATGGGAAAATGCTGTTTCTCGGTAAGAACATCTCATGAAATGGCTTATGATTCTGACGGGTGTGTGTCTGGTTGCGGCACTGGCCGGAATGACCTATGTGCGGTCGGCCGCTCATGATCCCGATCGCTGGCATGTAAATCCGACCGATCCGGTGGAACTGAACGGGGCCAATCAGTTTCTCGGGGCACAGGTGTTTGATGCGGACCCTACGGATGTTGCGGCACGGTTAAAGCGGGCACTCGGTGGTACATTGCTGGCCGGAGATTTCGGGGATGGGTTTGTCACCGTAGTCGTGCGCACACCTTTGATCGGATATCCCGATTATGTCTCGGTACGAATTACGGAAGAGGGCGGGGGCAGCCGCGTCACGCTCTATTCCCGCTCCCGTTTCGGTTATAGTGATCTCGGGGCCAATAAAACGCGGGTAAAGCGCGTTTTTGCCGTTCTTGCCGGTTCCTGAGCGCTTATTGTCCTTTGGCCCGTTCTTCGTCTGTTAAGCCCCGCCACCATGCTGCATAGGATGTAGCCTCCGGCCCTTTGCCGCTGACATCCGGTGCGCCGTCCTCCCACCAGACAGGACCGGCCTCGCCCAGCGCGACCTTTGCCGCCAGAACCGCCGTCGCGTCTGCGCTCATACGGGCCTGCATCAGCGCTTTGATTACCTTGCGCCTTGTGCTGTCATCAATGGCCGGGTTTGTACAGCGTTTGAGCACACCGCGCGAGACAAGATAGCGGCCGTCGGGGGTATTGGGGCGGTCTTTACGTGCCATGCACAGCCTGCTCAGGCGGGTGTCAGGTTCAGCGCGATGGAAATGCGGACATCCTTGCCGTTATAGGGCCGCACGCCGTGGCTGAGCCAGGACGGAAACATCACCAGCGTTCCGGCAACAGGGCGGACCAGTTCGCTCGCGCCGACCGATTGGCCGCCGGGTGATTTCATTGCCAGATCAGGGGCCAGCATCGCCGGGCCGACCCCGCGCGGGTCCTGAATTTCGAATTCCCCGCCAAGGGACGGGTCCGTTCCCGCGCCGCCGTCGCGGACATAATACGTTGCCGACCAGTAAGCGCCCGGATGGGTGTGAAACTCATTGCCTTGTCCCTGCCGGTTGACATTGGCCCAGGCGTTCATGCGCCAGTTCAGCTTTACTGGTCGCCCCGCGCGGTCACAGGTCAGGCTTGTCGCGATCTGCTGTGCGGCGGACAGCACCTGTTTGCCCGCCTCCCCGCACCATTCGGGAAAATCGGTCGGGGATTGCCAGCCGCCCCAGTTGGAGTGCTGTACGCTGGAGACGGATTTTTCCCGCTCGAAGATTTTTTCTTCAAGGGCTGAATTGATTTTCCCTGCACCGGGCAGCGGAAAAAGTGCAATCGGCGTCGGAAACAGATTGCGGATTTGAACCTGCGATCCGGGCTGTTGCGGTTTTTGCGGCGGTGTTTTTTGAGGCATAAGAGGCATAGTTCTGCTTTAAAGCCTAAAATCAGCGGAAAGCAAAGCACGGAACTGTGCGGTTGTCTTTGACAGCAGCCCTTGGCAGCCGTACCTGTCGTTTCCGCAGGCTTTTGAGGACGCTATGGATATTTTTGCAGAATTTCGCTCTACCATTCTTTCGGCCTTGGATAAACTGGCAGCAGAGGGTGTGCTTCCGCAAGGGTTGGAGACGCGCGGGGTCACAGCAGAGCCGCCACGTGATGTCTCGCATGGTGACATTGCCTCCAATGCGGCTATGGCCGTGGCAAAGGCCGCAAAAAAAAATCCGCGTGAAATCGCGACCGTACTGGCCGCGATGCTTGCGGAGGATCCCCGGGTTGATAAGGCCGAGGTTGCGGGGCCTGGCTTTTTGAATTTGCGCCTGTCCGGTGCTTTCTGGCGTGCGCGCCTCACCGATGCGCTGGTGCAGGGCGCGGAGTACGGCAAATCCGCGCTCGGGGCGGGGCGGCATGTGAATGTGGAATATGTCTCGGCCAACCCGACCGGCCCGCTGCATGTGGGGCATACAAGAGGGGCGATATTCGGAGATGCGCTTGCGTCCCTGCTGGAATTTGCGGGCTATAAAGTCACCCGTGAATATTACATCAATGACGGCGGCGCACAGGTCGATACCCTCGCCCGCTCCGCGTTTCAGCGTTACCGCGAGGCGCTGGGCCATGCGCCGGAGATGGCCGAGGGGCTGTATCCCGGGGATTATCTGATCCCGGTGGGCAAGGCCATGGCGGAAAAATGGGGCGATAGCCTGCTTGAGAAACCCGAAGAGGATTGGTTGCCGGAGGTGCGCGGTTTCGCCACCGATGCGATGATGGACCTGATCCGTGCTGATCTTGCCTCTGTCGGTGTGGTTATGGACTTGTTTTATTCGGAGAAATCACTCTACGGCAAAGGCGTGATCGAGGATGCGATTGCCGCGCTGGAGGCCAAGGGCCTGATCTATCAGGGTGTGCTGGAACCGCCCAAGGGCAAAAAACCCGAGGATTGGGAGCCGCGAGAACAGACCCTCTTTAAATCCTCCGAATTCGGTGATGATGTGGACCGTCCGATTAGGAAATCCGACGGGTCATGGACTTATTTTGCCCCTGATATCGCCTATCACTTTGACAAGCTGCAACGGGCTGATGAGCTGATTGATGTGTTCGGTGCCGATCACGGCGGCTATGTCAAACGGATGAAGGCGGCCTGTAAAGCGCTGTCGGGCGATGACCGTCTCGATATCAAATTGACCCAACTGGTCAAGCTGTTCGAGAACGGCGCCGAGTTCAAAATGTCCAAACGGGCAGGTACATTCGTGACACTGAAGGACGTGATCGACATGGTCGGGCCGGATGTGACGCGCTTTTCGATGCTGACCCGCAAGAACGATGCCCCGCTCGATTTCGACTTTGCCAAGGTCCGCGAGCAATCCAAAGACAATCCGGTCTATTATGTGCAATACGCCCATGCGCGGATTTGTTCGGCCATGCGCAGGGCAGCGGATGAGGCAGGATTGTCCGGTCTTGATGATGCGTCGCTTGCGGGTGCTGATTTTTCTGTGCTGACTCATGATGCGGCGTTCGGTCTGATCCGAAAAATTGCCGAATGGCCGCGTCAGGTGCGCGGTGCGGCGGAAAATCATGAGCCGCACCGGATTGCGTTTTACCTGTATGACCTCGCTTCGGAATTCCATTCATTGTATAATCTTGGCGTTAAAACCCGGGAATTACGCTTTATTCAGGAGGATGATGAAACGGCAACCCGGGCGATGCTGGCATTGATCCGTGCCACTGCGGTCACAATTTCTAATGGTTTGTTAATCTTAGGCGTGACGCCTGTACAAGAAATGTAGTACAATGATGCAAATCACTGAACGCACTTCGTAAAGGCGGAATGGAGTGCGCAATAATCAAAACAAACCGCCGGGCAGTAAAAATGAACAACGAAATCGATCTCCTGGAAGAGCTCGAACGTGAGGAACGTAACGAGCGACTTGAGGCCAACGGGGGCGGCGCGGGCGCGGCCCTTGGTGTTCTGCTTACATTCGTAATCGGGTGCGGACTGGTTTTTGCGTCATATAAGCTCGGTCAGCGCAAGACTGTTGACGAGCCACCTTTGATTGCCGCGAATAATACACCGATCAAAATCGCTCCGGAAGATGAGGGCGGGGCTGTTATTCCGAATACCGGAAACCTTGCCAACGCGATGATTGACGGCAAGCGCCCTGTGGCGGGTGATTATGCGCTGCGTGATGGTGTAATCATTGAAACGGATTTACCTGACCGAACTTTTGAACCGGTAATTGAAACCGAACAAATCCGCGAGATACGCCGTGAAGTCACGCAGCTGACCGGTTTGAAAACGAAAAATTCAATCGAGGGTGAACCGTCGCTGAATATTGATGGTGTCCCCGACCGTTCGGATGAGCTTTTGATCACTGCGGATGCTGAAGTGGCTCCGGTAGATGCGCAAACCCCTGAAACCATTTATATCGAAGACACTGCAGCACCGCAGGGTCTTGCGCCCCGTGGTGACAATTGGGCCGCAACTTCTGTTGAAACCGCAGTGTCCCGTACCGTGTTGAACGGTTCTGTTTCCGCGAATGCACACGCAGCGGAGGCCGCCACAACCGCTGTTGCGAATGCGTCGGCTGTAAATACGGCACAACAAACTGCCGCCGTGAAAAAAGAACAACCTGCAGACCGTCAAATCACTTTGCGTGTTCCCTCGCTTAAGCCGAGAGATTTCGGAGCGGCCCGCCTCGGACGCCCCTCCGCAAATACCGGCCTTGAACTGGCGGCGGTCGCGCCTGCGCTTGCCCCTGACATAAGACCTGAACGTCCGCAAATCAGAAGAAGGGCTGAACCGGCAATTGCCCGTATCCGTACGCCTGCATTGGCGGAGGGGCCCCGGAACAGCCTGAATCAGCCTGCGGCACAACTCCCCTCGGCGGGCCTTCAACGTGTTCGTATTCCAACCCAACCGGTCGGTGATGCTCAGGTACAACTCGGTGCGTTTCCGACAGCTGAAGAAGTCCGGGGCCGCTGGCAGAATATCCGCTCCAGGCATCCCGATCTGCTCGGAAGGCTGGGTTTGCAGGTGCAACCTGTGCAAACAGCAGACGGACGCAGATTGTTCCGCATGAGAGTCGGGCCTCTTCGCGATACATCCCGTGCGGCACAATTGTGCCAGGCGCTGAACGGACGCGGTGTCGATTGCTTTGTCCCGCAACGTCGTTAGCCGGTCCGGTTTGATGGCAAAAGCTGCGATCTTCGGTTGTTCAGCTATGCGTTTGAGCAATCAGGAACGCAGCTTTTTTCGTGATGTTGCCCCTTGGGGCTTTATCCTCTTTGCACGCAATATTTCTGAACCTGATCAGGTTTCGGATTTGTGCAATGACTTGAGAGAGGCAGCAGGGCATAACGCACCGGTCCTGATTGATCAGGAGGGCGGCCGTGTTGCACGGCTGCGCGGTCCTCACTGGCGTGAATGGCCGCCTGTCCTGGAGCTTGCCGAAGCACCCGGTCTGAACGAAGCGGAACGGTGCGAGGCATTGTCCCTGAGATACGAGATTATCGGCAGGGAGCTTCGCGCCTGTGGCATTGATGTAAATTGTGCACCCCTGCTGGACGTTCCGTTGCCCGGCGGCCATGATGTTATCGGGGATCGGGCGTTGGGTTCGGATCCGGAAACCGTCAGCAACCGGGCGCGGGCTGTTTTTGACGGTTTGTTGCGCGCAGGTGTCTTGCCGGTGGTCAAGCATGTGCCCGGTCACGGTCGCGCCATGGTAGACAGCCATCTGTCACTTCCTGTTGTAGATGCATGCCTCGGCGATTTACAAAGTACCGATTTCCCCCCCTTTGCCGCTTTTGCCGATGCACCGCTGGCTATGACGGCGCATGTGGTTTATTCTGCTATAGATGCCGGGCGTTGTGCGACTCTGTCGCCGGACGTCATTGCATTTATACGGAACGGATTGGGAGTGGACGGTCTGCTCATGACGGATGATCTGTCGATGAAGGCCCTGTCGGGTGATTTCGCTGACCGGACACGTGCTTCGCTGGTTGCGGGCTGTGATGTGGTTTTGCATTGTAATGGCGACTTTTCTGAAATGCGCGAAATTGCATCTGTTCTCCCCGAGCTGAGCGGGGATGCCTTACGCCGTGCAGATTATGCAGAAAGTCTGCGCCGTACCACAGCGCCACCTGTTGATCTCGACAGTCTTGATAAGCGGTATGCGTCTTTGATGGAGCGGGCAGGTGTGCCCCATGCATGATGGTGGCACTGAACGTTTCGGGGGTGCCCCGAACAGCCTTTTGATTGACATTGACGGTTTCGAAGGTCCGTTGGATGTCCTGCTGACCCTTGCCCGTTCGCAGAAGGTTGACTTGCGGCAGGTCTCTATATTGCAATTGGCCGAGCAATACCTGGCCTTTGTCGCGGAGGCGCGAAAGCTGCACCTGGAACTGGCCGCTGATTATCTGGTGACAGCAGCGTGGCTTGCCTATCTGAAATCCCGCCTGCTTTTGCCCGTGGAAGAAAAGGCCGAAGACGAGATTGATGCCGATGAAATGGCCGCACGGCTGGCATTTCAGCTTCAGAGACTTGAGGCTATGCGTAAGTCGGCAGCGGCATTATTCGGTCGTGATCAGCTGAATCGTGATGTTTTTATGCGCGGCCTGCCTGAAACGGTCATGGTCAATAAAAAAACCGGCTGGAAATGTTCGTTGCTGGATCTGCTCGGGTCTTATGCAAGGATTAAAAGCCGCAAACCCTATAGCCCCTTACATGTCGAGCGACCCAAAGCCTATGCTATGGAGGAGGCGCTGGGGCGTCTGCGCACATTTATCGGTGAAACGCCGAACTGGACCCGCCTTGAAATGTTTCTGCCGCAGGATTGGCGTGATAAAGCTCTGACACGCTCCGCCATTGCCAGTACTTTTGCCGCCAGTCTTGAGCTTGCGCGCGAGGGACAGATTTCCATGCGCCAGACAGAGGTTTTCGGTCCGATCTATCTGCGTGATATGATGGAGGAGGACGCGTCCGGCGGGACAGCTTCCGGCCTTGATGCTGCTGTCGTGACAGAGCGGGTTAGCGGGAAACAGCGCCGGAATCTGAACAGTAAAGGCAAGGTGGCTTGACTGCGGACGTTGACCCGGGTGCCGGTCCGAAGCCGGATTTGCCGTTTTCGGTTCCGGAGGCGGATCAGCAGGATCGCATGATTGAAGCGATTCTTTTTGCCAGCAAAAAACCCCTGTCCACCGCCGAGATTGAACAGCGTATGCCGAAGGGCTGTGATGCCGCCGAAGCGTTGCGGCGGGTAGAGGCCGCGTATGAAGGGCGGGGTGTTACGCTAATCCGAGTGGCTGGAAAATGGGCTTTACGCACGGCGTCCGACCTGAGTTTCCTGTTGCGCGAAGAGGTGGAAGAAACACGAAAACTTTCCCGTGCCGCGACAGAAACCCTATCGATTATTGCTTATCATCAACCGGTAACACGCACGGAAATCGAAGAAGTTCGCGGGGTTGCAGTGTCAAAAGGAACACTCGATCTGTTGCTTGGTCTTGAATGGATCAAACTCGGCCGCAGGCGCGAGACCCCGGGCAGGCCTGTCACCTTTATGACGACGGATGTTTTCCTGGAACATTTCGGTTTGGAGAGCGTGAAGGATTTACCGGGCCTTGAAGAGCTGAAACGTTCCGGTCTGCTGGATACACGATCCGTGGCGATCACCCCGCAACAGGATGAAGATGATATTCTCGATCCCGATGAAACCGGGGCAAGTAAAGACGATCAAACCCTTTTCAACTGAATTCAATCGCTTGGCAATGCGGGGCTATAACAGGCTTTGCTATTTTTACCTGAGCACACAAATCCCTGAATACCCTGTCTGCCTTCGTATAGAGTGTCTATTTGAAATGTTTGGACAGCTTCAGTCCCTGTCCCTGGTAATTCGAGCCAAGACCGCCGACACCGTATAGGCTGTCCGGTGTTGTGCGCATTGCCTCATAGACCAGTCTGCCGACAATCTGGCCGTGCTCAAGTGCAAACGGTGTTTCGTGACAACGGACTTCCAGTACACCCCGCGCGCCGGACCCTCCGGCGGCTGAATGGCCGAAACCGGGATCAAAGAAACCCGCGTAATGAACGCGAAATTCGCCGACCAGTGCGGAATAGGGGGTCATTTCTGCGGCACAATCGGGCGGAACATGAACAGCCTCCCGCGAGGCAAGAATATAAAACGCACCCGGGTCGAGAATTAGCCGCCCGTGCCGGTCCGTGTGAAGTGCGTCCCAGTAATCCTCTGTGGGATAAATACCGATTTTTTCCAGGTCTATCAGACCGGTATGCTGTTTTGCGCGATATCCGACAAGCCCATCCCCGCGGCCGCGTAAATCCACACTGAAACCCACACCGTCATTGTCGATATCCGCGCTTTCGCTGCTGTCCCCTGTTTTGCCGTCATCAACATGTACCAGCCTTTCGGCCCGATGCAGGGCGCGTAAAGCTTCGCCGGAATATCGAGTGTTTCCGTAACGGAATCGCATCTGATTAAGCCGTACGCCTGTTCTGGCCAGTACTGAAAACGTACGTGGAGAAATTTCGGCGTAAAGCGGACCTTTATATCCCGGTTCTACACGGTCAAATTCGGTTCCGTTATCGCAGATCAGTCGTGTGAACAGGTCGAGCCGCCCGGTCGAACTCTTCGCATTGGCCACCGCGCTCAGTGTATCGGGCAGATCAAGCGATTCCAGCAACGGCACAAGATAAACACAGCCGGTTTCAAGGACAGCGCCGGCTGTTAAATCAATTTCATGCATTGAAAAATCGGCAAGCCGGTCGGACACTGTCACCCCAGAGCCCGGAAGAAAGCTTGCACGGACACGATGCGCCACCGGACCGAGCCGTAAATCGATACTGGCGGGCTGTATCTGTCCCTCTGTCAAGGGTGCCACCGTTTGCAGGATCCCCGAGACGAGCATAGCCCGTATATCCTGTGAAGGAAGAACGCCGGATGCAGGGTTTTGCATCGTCACGTTGTCCTCCGGAAATTCATATTGAAGCTGAGCGGATATTGGTCGGGCTAGCAGGATTTGAACCTACGACCTTTCGTCCCCCAGACGAACGCGCTACCAAACTGCGCTATAGCCCGATGCATACTGTATAGCGACGGATCGTCTGCAGCGCAATAATGATCGGTGCTGTGTTATGATGACTCTGCACCCGCCAGCTCGGCACGCAGCACAATTAGGGAATCGAGAACAGCCTGTAGCTTTTGGCGTTCTGCGGCGGAGATTGTCACACCTCCGGAAGGTTCGATTGCAGTTATCTCTGCTGCCGCAATGGTCGTTGTTACAGATACATTCTCATCGCGGTCCAGAACCGCCTTTACACCATGTTCACGCAGTGCCTTTTGTACGCCTTTGATAGAATACCCGTCCACATGCAGCATGGACTGCACGCCTTTGAGAAGCGAAATATCCTCAGGACGGTAATACCGACGTCCTCCGCCGCGCTTCATCGGCTTGATTTGAGGGAATTTCGTTTCCCAGAACCGGAGAACGTGTGCCGGAACTTCAAGTTCGTTTGAAACTTCACTGATCGTCCGGAAGGCCTGATTGGATTTATTCATCGGGTGCCTCTCAGGGCAAAAGGATGGCGCAGGGGGCGTCTATAATACGAACTTTTCCCGCATAGCCTTTGAATTGTCATTGATCATGTCTCTGAGAATGCGGGACGATCATGTCTTTAAGAACATGGGACGGACGAAACACAAGTACACGCCGGGGGTCAATTGCGGCCTCTTCACCGGTTTTAGGGTTGCGGCCGACGCGTCCCTTTTTCTCGCGAACGCTGAAGGTGCCGAAGGATGAAATTTTGACTTTCTCACCTGTTGTTAGTGCAGCTGATACGTGTTCGAGAACGGATTCAACCAATTGCGCGGATTCATTCCGGGATAGTCCCAGAGCATTGTAGACTGATTCGCTAAGGTCTGCGCGGGTAATTGTTTTTCCTGCCATTGGAAATCCTGTTACAAATACACTTTGCGGTAG
>CALFWP010000066.1 GCA_937927905.1 uncultured Neomegalonema sp. | reverse complement strand
CACTGAACGATGACATCAGGAAAGGCCGCAAGGGAAAGCGTGAACGCGCGCGGGCCTATACCGAGCGGGCCAAAATGTCATGGCACGGTTGGCTTAATCCGGTTCAGTAAAGCGTTTTTTCTTGGCGTTCCGGCAGCGCAGCATCATATCCGGCATCATCAAAATCATCTTTAACCGAACGTATAAGCTGCCCGGCTGTCGGGAGTGCTCCAGGAGCTATACGAGATTGCCCCTCCCACAGTTTCGAGCGCTTGAGCGCCCGGGCACATTGAAAGTAAATCGTATCAATTTCGATAATCACCGCACAAACCGGAACCGCGCCATTAACGGCAAAGGAGGCGAGCAAATCAGGCGCTGTTGACAGGTGCGCCCGACCGTTTATGCGCAATGTTTCATTCCATCCGGGGATCAGAAACAACAACGCCACACGCGGATCCGTGATGATATTGCGCAGGGTATCAAGCCGATTGTTGCCCCGCCGGTCGGGGATGGCAAGCGTACGCTCGTCCAGAATACGGACAAAACCGGGACCATCCCCGCGCGGCGAACAGTCCATCCCTTCCGGCCCGGTGCTGGCAATCGCACAGAACGGTGCAGCTTCGATAAGGCGGCTGTATTGCGGGTTGAGAACAGGCGTTTCCTTATCAAGCGATGCCTGTGCGGGATGTGCATAGAGCGCCTTCAGTTCCGCTAAGGTCGTGATGCGTTCAGACACAGTGGCCTCACTTCATGCGTTCGTTAATTTCAATAAGATTGCCTTCGGGATCGTTGACGTAGATGTGGCGCATACTCGGGATTGCAAAAGTCCCGGCATCGGAATACCGGATACCCGCCGCTGTAAGCCGCTTCATAACAGCACTCAGATTATCGACTTCAAAGGCAACATGGCCGCCAATGGACGGGTTGTGACCCAATCCGTTCCGGCGGGCAAATTCTGTATCGGGGGCAATCAGGTGCAGACCGCTATGACTATCACGGCCATCCCCGAACAACGCCAGCCTATCCGGATCACCCGGGATATAACCGCGTGCCTGCGGGAACACCCAGTCTTTTTCCTGCATACCCATAATGACGGCATAAAATGCGGCGGCTTTACGCACATCACGCGCCTGCAGATTCACATGATGGATCGACCAGGCCATATGACGCTCCGATACTTTATGCCAGACCTTAATTTTCTGGCCGCTGAACCATTCGGCCAATACGCCGTCCGCCGAGAATATGCATGTGAAGGTGGGGCACCTCCTGTACACCATCCTCTCCGGCATTGGCGATCATACGGAAACCGTTCCCGCCCGCAACGGGGGCCACACCTTCCTGCCGGACGACCTTTCCGATGGCACGGACATAGGCGACAAGCTCCGTATCCGATGCATTCTCCGCAAAATCATCAAAAGAAACATAAGGTCCCTTGGGAATAACAAGGACATGCACAGGAGCCTGCGGTTGAATATCGCGAAAGGCCAGAACATGTTCATCCTCATACACGGTATCGTTCGGAATTTCCCCGCGCAGAATTTTTGCAAAAATGTTCTGATCGTCATAATTCACTGTGATGTCTCCGATAAACCCAATTTAAGCTTCACAGGTTCGCCATGCGGGGTGTTTTCATAGGCGCGTGCCCAGGCATCACGGCGGGTTTTAAGTTCGGGCGCGGGTAACTCTCCCTTATCAAGCAGCCCCTCTAATGCCGAAAGAACGGCAAGGTAATACCCCTCTGTCGTGCTGTCCTGTTCACATACGCAAGCCCCGAGTACAGTTGCCCAATCCGTTGCAGTAAATACGCCTTCGCGTATCAGACAATCGGCCAGTGCGAGGGCCTGCGCCTGCCATGCCTCCTCAAAAACCGGATCATTATCCCGTGTCGCAAGCGGTTTCAGAGCTTCATGCGGTTGCAAGATAACTCTCCCAGAGATCAAGATAAATCAGATCGTTATTTGCAACTTCTTCAAAGACATCAGCGGCCCGGAATTCAACCGTATAAAGATGCTCTGCAATCTGCTCGCCTCGTGCCTCGGCATCCGGTAGAGGGTGTGCGCCGCGATGCGCGTGGATAACACCCTTTGCATTGCGCACATAAGCAGGCAAACGGGTATGACCGCTATGTCCGCGCGCCGCTGTCACAACTGTTTCCCCGACGCGAAATGCTGCGGGCGTGTCTGTTGATTGTTCGAAACATGGGGGAGTAACAACAATTTTGTGAACATCTTCCCGCGTAAGGGGCTTTGCATTGTCCGGTATCGGTCCGGGTGATTTATGGCCTGTGACTTCCTCAAGTGTCAGCGCACCTTTATCAATTGCCAACGCGAGTGATGTCTGTAACCAGGAATCAAAATAAGGCCGTGTGAGGTAATCAACCGGATCAATCAGTTCTCTGACATGACGGAACCAGTCAATCGGATAGGGCCGTTCCGCGCGCAGTGACACACTCAATCCGTAGGCCCGGGCATCATGATCACCGTGAAACGGTTTATCCTCATGGCTCCGGTTAATTCTTCCGAAGCCTTCTTTGCCGCCAAGGTCATGAACGCCGTCCATTAGTCTCCCCTCCGGACAAATCACGGTCCGTACCGATCATAGAATTGCGGGTGACGAGTTTGGCCAGTGCGTCACTGTCCCAACCTTCAGTACCGGCCGGACGTTCCGGCACAACCATGTACCGCAGTTCAGCAGTTGAATCCCAAACTTTAACAGCGACATCATCGGACAGATCAACGCCGAACTCAGTCAGGACACCGCGCGGATCACGCACAGCACGCGCTCTGTATTCTGCGGCCTTATACCAGGCCGGTGCCATTCCAAGAATGCCGAAGGGATAACAGGAACAGAGTGTACAAACGACGAGGTTATGGACATCGCAGCTGTTCTCGACGGCTTTAAGATGGCCCGTGGCCTGTCCTTGTAAGCCCATTTCGGCAACCGCAGCGCCTGCATCATTCAACAGACGCGCCCTAAAATCCGCATCCAGCCATGCCCGTGCCACAACCTGTGCCCCGCGCTTGGGGCCGATATCTTCGGTGTAGGCTTCGATCCAGGCATCCACCGCATCCGGATTTACCAGCCCCTTTTCAACCAGCAGGCTTTCCATCGCCTTGACCCGTAAAGCCGGTTCCGGCGGAAGGTGACTATGAAGGTGGCGATGGATCTTTGTAATCTTCTGAGGATCGAATGATGACATGGCACGCTCCTGATACGCCAGAGCGTACAGCAATCAACAGTCATTTCAATCACCGCATCAGACGTTGCGGTGAAAAATATCCGTTACCTCATAAACGGCATTATCCGCGCCGCAGAGCCAGAGACGCCATACGCGACTGATGATCAGGTGCAAAGCGATACGCGCCATGGGGCGGTGCATAATCCAGAAGATCTTCAGCCCTGACACCCGCACCAAGGTTATGTACGATCAGCGGATTGCCGGTCTTCGGGTCCAGGCGGTTGACGACAACGCCAATATGCGGCTCGCCGCCACTGAGCCGCCAGGTTATAATATCACCCGGCTGGTAATCGGACCCGACAGGGATCGCGGCACCGACCCTTTCGAAAAAGGCTTCCAGGTTAACGACACGGCGGTGGTCGATATTCGGGTCCGCCTTTGTCAATCCGTAGATTTTACGGCTCGGATAGGCATTGAATGCCTGTCGCATATCCTCATGTACCATGCTTTGCAGATCGATGCCGAGCGAACGGAAACTGCGGATAACCACATCCGTACAAACGCCGGTATGCTCGGGCACATCCCCCCATGGATATCCGATTTTCTTATAGGTCGCGACATAGGAGACGTTCGGATTAAGGCGTGCAATTGCCGCGTCCGACAATTGGTGTCCGAACTCGAGTGTATAAGCGTTAAAAACCTTCGGCGACGGTGCAAAAGCCGAATGTGCCTCAGCCGGATTATACGCCGCCTTTAATGCGGCAATATTATAAGATGTCGCCCTCTGTACGGGCGGATCGGTCACAGCAGCAAAATCGACCGGATCATCCCGTATCGGTGCCATCTGTCCGGGACCAAGTAACAAACTGTCCGTTTGCGCGTAATGATCCGTTACGGGCACATAGGTTTGCGGAACGTCTTCAATTGCAACATATTCAGGAGTGGTCCCTTGTGAATCATAATCACCGATGTCAACCGGCTTAAGCGCAGCTGTAATCTCAACTTTATCGGGATCCCATGAACCGGCATCAGGCGTTTCATCAGATGGTTTTTTTTCGGCAACCGGCACAGGATCCGGAATAACATCCGTAATATCCTGCGCGGCAAACGGGTTATGCCCGGCACATCCTGCGACACCCGACACCAGGCCCCATACAGCAACAAAGCGGATCAGTTTCATAATATTGCCCTCTCACTCACCGCACACATTTCCGCTTAAACGGAATATTTTAAACCGGAAAATATTACAATCCACCTCAATTAATAAGAACGTAAAATGAACACTACAGTTACACTGTCACGTTTTCGCAAGAAACCGAGCATTCACTTGGATGGAAGACCGGCTCAAGCTTATTAGGTACAGCCTACATCCGGAGGACTATTATGCGGCGTTCTATAGTTTTTGCAGTGTGTGTACTTACACTTAGCTCACCTGTTGTTGCAGCACCGCTGCCCGGCGCACAGATTAATCCTGACACGCTAGAACAAATTATTGCTGCGCCTCCGGTATCACCTCCGCGAACCCAATATCTCGATACATCCGGCCGACCTTTATATTCGAACCGGCTTGTCCTGGAGCGTTCGCCATACCTGCGGCAACATGCGCACAATCCTATTAACTGGTACCCATGGGGTCCTGAAGCATTGGCCGAGGCGGAACGGCGCGGCGTACAGATTTTCCTCTCCGTCGGATACGCAACCTGTCACTGGTGCCATGTGATGGAGGAGGAAAGCTTTGATAACAATCGTATAGCACAGGTTCTCAACGAAAATTTTGTTGCGGTGAAGGTGGATCGCGAAACTCTGCCCGACATCGACTCGCAATATATGATTGCAACGCAAATTCTGACGGGGCGCGGTGGTTGGCCCAACAATCTGTTTCTGATGCCGGACGGTCAACCGATTGTCTCGACCAGTTATCAGAGGCCGGATGCGTTTATGGATACCCTGAACAGTCTGGCACAAGACTGGCGCAATCCTGAAGGGCGCAAAGTCATGTCTGAACAGGCGGCTTCAGTCTCGGAGTTCGTGCGCCTCATCGCAGGATCGCGTAGCGCTGCACAGGACATTACTGAAGCCACTTTTGAAGCCGCAACAACCGCACTTTTAGAGGATCATGATTCCTTCGAAGGCGGTTTTGGAAAAGGTCCGAAATTTCCGAACGAAACCACGATCCGCTATCTGCTTGACCGGTATGAGCGGACCGGAGACCGGAACGCCGCGTCTGCGGCACTGGTTACGCTGCGCCACATTGCGGCGGGGGGAATACACGATCATGTCGGTGGCGGATTTCACCGCTACACGGTGGATCAGAACTGGCGCACACCGCACTTCGAAAAGATGCTGTATAATCAGGGGCTTCTTGTCCGGAATTTTCTTCAGGCATTCCGCCTGACAAAAGACCCTGTCTTCGAGCGCGCGGCACGTCGGGCTATGGATTATGTCATCCGTGATATGACGTCCCCCGAGGGCGCATTCTTCGCCGCCGAGGACGCGGTCAGCCCTGTCACCCCCGGAGGCAAAACCGAAGAAGGTGCATATTACGCATGGACATATGATCAGTTGGATTCTGCACTAGGTTCACAAGCCGACACTTACCGCGCGCTGATCGGACTCGATCAGGCACCGACAATTCCGGCAGGAGCGGTCGCCCATATCAACCCCGATCATGTCCCGGATTTCATCACATTGGATCCGGTCCTGGAGCGAATGCGCCGTATGCGGGAAAATCGCCCGCCACCTATCATTGATACAAAACTGATTGCAGGCTGGAACGGCCTTATGATCCGCGCATTAATCGACGGGGCCGAAACGCTCGGTGATCCGCGATACCTGCAGGCGGCAGAACGGGCAACAGATTTTATTACCCGCAATATGCTATCAACCGACGGACATCTTGCCAGAGCGTGGGCCTCCGGCGCGCTGGAGGACGGTGCATTGCGCGATTATGCGTGGATGGGCCTGGCACTGGTCGATTTATCGGATGCAACCGGCAGCAAACGCCACCTGGCACTGGCGCAAAGCATGAGTGATCAGATCATCCGGCGTTTTCGCGATGCACCGGATACGCCGATGCGCATGGCACAAACCGCCGGACCGCTTGGTGCAACTTATGATGTGATCGAAGGAGCGACACCGACCGGCAATGCGGCGGCTCTTGAACTCTTTGCAATGCTTTCCCGGCGCGGTGAAGACGATAAGGCGGTCGATAACATCACGCGTGCGGATAACCTGTTGGGCGCGCTTTCAGGGTCTATTGCAGAGGCACCGGAAGCCAATATTTCATCTGTAACAGCAACCGCGATTTACCGCGAGGGCGAGACAGGGACAACACGCCGTCTGGGTGGCGGCACGGCAACTGCGCGCCTGGAACTGAAAGGTCAGCAGTTGACGCTGCATCTTGATTTTGCACCGGGCTGGCACGCAAATTCGCATCAACCTCTTAATCCGGATCTGATCGCAACACAGCTTGGCGGTAACGGTATAGAAAATATCACTTATCCTGACCCAACACTGGTTTCACTCGGTTTTCAGGATGAACCGGTCGCGGTTTTAGAGAATAAAACACACATCAAAACGACCATTGGACCACAGGCTGAGGCTGCGGAACTGACAATTCAGATTTGCGGTAGTGACCGCTGTCTGCCACCGGAACAGCATTTATTCCGCCTTCCCGCGTCCATATAAATGATAAATGTAGAATGCAGGTTATCGAAAAAAGAGAAAGCTGTGCAATCAACCGGTCACGGCATCCGGTATGACAGGAGTATTAGAACGCCGGAACAGATGAGGTATGGGTAAGCGTGCCCAGCGTTGCTCCTGTTCCGTCGGCACTCCGGCGGTACGCATGGTTCTGATCGACCACTCCGCTCTATTTCTGAAAATACCGGAGTAAAAATCAAGAGCGCCCGGACGATTATAAACACCCCAATGACATACACGGCGTGGCGGGCCACCACCGATCTTTACCCCGCGGCGTGTAAGCCAGTCCTGAAGCGCAGGACTGTCCAGTTGCAAATCAAGCCAACTGTCAAAATCCTCACCCATACCGTGAGAGCCGACACAAATCGGCGTCACCCCTTTTATTTTTGGCGCAAAACGTTCGACCAAAACGTCAAAAAAATCATTTTCCCGTGCGACCACACTATAAATTTCCGGCTGCCTATCGGGGTTTGAACGGTCAACTTCGCATAAAGTGTCACGCGCTACACTGGCCAGCTCAGCAGGACCGAGCAGAATCATACGCCCCAGACGCTCAATAATATCATTACGGCCGCGTCGCGCCGCCACACGTAAAGCCGTCAATGCGACACGGGCACCGAGGCTATGGACGAAAATATCAATCATACGGTGCGGATGGGCTTCTATGAGTATTTCGAGCGTGCGCAACAGAGCGCGTCCGGCAACAGCGGCCTCCTGATACGCACGGCAAAACGCGCCCATGCGCTGGTTCGGATTACTGGACCATGAAAAACCGACACATAAACCGTCGATGCCCCATGAATCATTTTCCCGGAAGCCCAAACCGGCAGGCCAGCTTGCAGACCTCTGCCACCGATCGGATTCAATGCGGTCAGGGTCAAAGTGATACAGAAAATTATAAGGATTTGTTCTGTTGTCCTGAAACGGATCAAACTTATAGCCGTGGATCATAACCACAAGCGGTTGGGATTTCCGCAATGCGGGCGCGGCTTCCCGGACATGCCCGCACATTAAAACAGGCGCTTCGGTGCCCTTTTCAGGATCAAAAACTAACGGTGTTCGCTCGACAGCGGCGACTCTGAGCATCGCCATAATCCATCTCCTTATCCGTTAACCCGCCCAAGCATCCTGCCGCCGCTTTTCTGCATTTGCATGACCGCGTTATGATTGCTTCAGTACAGGATACGCTATTTACTCCGCCCGCTTATTCTCCTGATATTCGACGTCCGTTCGGCATAATTACCGCGGGTTATTGCTTAGCAAGAGTCATTCCGTGGAGTGCTGAAGTGCTTCAGCAAATAAGCGTGACACGTCCGATCTACTGAAAAACAAAATAACTCCGCCGGTAACATCACATTACCGGATTAGTTTTACGGAATCGTTTCGGAAAGCCGAATACTGCAATCATGTATGAAAACATGCTTTAAAAAACATATTAATTGGAAGTATTTGTAACATGTACGATGCAAATAACGCATTCATTGCATCAATGGGATTATTAATATGCAATTCCGTAAAGTGGTGCGGGCGGTGGGATTCGAACCCACACTGGAAGGATTTTAAGTCCTCTGTCTCTACCGTTGGACTACGCCCGCATTGGCTTGTTATTATTTTGATCGAACAGGTGACGGAGGCGGCTGCATCTGTCAAGCCTGCACCGGCATTTAATCGGGAATCACTGCGGTTGCATCAATTTCCACCAGCCATTCCGGACGGGCGAGCGCCTGAACAACCAGGCCGGTCGAGACCGGAAAAACGCCTTTGATATATTCACCCATCGTCCTGTAAACCGCCTCACGGTGGCGGACATCGGTGATGTAGACCACAACCTTTACCAGATGTTCCATCGAACCGCCTGCCTCTTCGATCAACTGGCGGATATTCTGCATCACTTTATGAGTCTGTTCGACGGGATCATGGCTGTTGATATTTTTGGCATCATCAAGGTTTTGCGGGCACTGGCCGCGCATATATAACGTTTTACCCCCGCGGGTGACGACTGCCTGACATAAATCATTATCGAGATTTTGCTCAGGATAGGTGTCTTTCGTGTTGAATGTCCGGATTCGTTCATGGGCCATTTGAATATGCCTTATCGGTGGGTCTGTTCCGTTTCGAAGATGCGCGCGTGACTTGCCCTGTCAACGACGAAAACAAGACCCGGGGACAAAGCAGTCGGACATCATCCGAAACGACAGAGTGTTAAGCCCGGGTCAGTTCTGAATTTGTTGCGTGAATATCAACTGAGCAGTGTCATAACCGTTGCGTTGCAGGGCCTCTATACCCCTTTGCAGACGCTGATTACTGATCTGAGGTTCCCGCGCCAGTATCCATCCGGCAAAACCGTCCGGTGTTCCGACAACGACGGTTTCATAGGCTTCATCAAGATCGAGGATCCAATAATCGCCGGAGGTAAAGGGAATATAAGGTACGAAATCGACGCTCAATTTAGCGCCGCTGTCATCCACTGCCGTTGCCAGCGCTGTTGCGGAACGCGGTGTAGCATCCAATGATCCCTCGCGGCATGTGTTTTTAACGCTAACGGTCCCATCGGGATTGAGCGCGTATTCAGCCGTCACCCCCACACACCCCTCTTCGAACGAAACCGGAAAGCGGGCGATTTCATACCACAGCCCCTGATATCTGTTCAGGTCCACTGATTTGACCGTCATAATCGGCACCGACAAATCACGATATTGCCCGCCCCCCGTACAGGCGGAAAGTACAGAGGTCAAAAACATGGCCACCACCAAGGCAGAACGGGATTTAAAGTACGACATAAGCATTCCGGAAATTATGTTACTGACGCAGTAACTGGAGCATATCAGTGCCGGAACAAGCACCGGCTGCGCCATTGACCGATCTGATAGCCATATGCATCACCGGTCTTATTGTAGCCTTGGCACTCTGTCCTATCCGGAGTAGAGGGTCACGTTAGCGTATAGCTTGTTACAAGGCTTATAAACCATGTCCAGTATTTCAGCCCGCCTTCCTGGCTGTTTTGAACCGGTTGCGGGATACGATCTGGAACGCTTCGGCAAAGATTTCGATGGCGGATATCTCGTAGACCCCCGCAGTGTCGCGGATGCTCAATTATTGCTGTCATTCGGAATGAATGAAGACTGGAGCTTTGAACGGAGCTTTTGCGCGTACAACGACGTACCTGTAGAAATGTACGATGCCTCAGTCGGCAGGCGTGAATTCAAACGACGTGTGCGTAAAAAATTCGCAACATTTTATCGTATACGTCATTTGTTACGCGCCATAAATCTGGTCCGTTCATATGACCGGTTTTTCAGAGGCAAACGGCGTCATCATATGCTGATGATCGGATTTGACTCCGAAACATCGCGGTCCGCCTCATCAGTTTTCACAGAACACGCTACGGAAAAAACAGACTCCGTTTTTTTCAAAGTGGATATCGAGGGATCGGAATACCGCATTCTGGATGATCTGCTCGCCGCGCAGTCAAAGATTGCGGGGATGGTGATCGAGTTTCACGATATCGACCTGCATATGGATCGCATCAGGGCGTTTGTGAGCGCGTTGGACCTGAATATCTGTCACTGTCACGGCAATAATTTCGGCGGGATGGATGCGCAAGGACAGCCGCTGGTGATCGAGCTGTCATTCTCACGTTATGCGCCGCAAAAGGACGGAAAAGCGGCTTTTCCCCATCCTCTCGACATGGCCAATAAACGCGATCACCCGGATTACGCCCTTAAATTCGGGGGCTGAAACCGGCGTTTTGCCGGGTGCCCTTTTACCGCAGCGTTTCAGTATTGCCGTCCACGGCGATCACCTGACCGGAAATCCGCCTTGCAACATCGGAGGCCAGCCAGGTCGCGGTTGCAGCAATATCCTCCGCCGTAACCCAGGTTTTCATGGAAACTCCTTGAACATATTCAGCGCGAACGGTTTCAGGGTCCACATTCCGCGCAGCGGCCTCCATTTGCAACACACGCTCCATCCGCTCGCCCTCGACCGAGCCGGGGGCGATAGCATTGACGCGGATACCGAACGCACCCAATTCCATCGCCAGCCCTTTGGTCAAGCCGACCAGCGCCCATTTTGCTGCTGAATACGGGCTACGGTTCGGATAACCCCATTGCCCCGCCGTGGATGTGGTAAAGAGGATCAGGCCTGATTTTTGTGCTTTCAAGGCCGGAATCGCCTGTTTCGCGGTCAGAAAAGCGCCGGTGAGGTTCACATCCACACAATCGCGCCACGCCTGTGCATCCAGTGTTTCAAGCGGCCCCGCAGGGCCACCGGTTCCGGCATTAGCGCAGATCACATCAAATCCGCCAAGCGCTGTCCGCGCCTGTTCCATCGTTCCGGCAAGGTCCGCTTCATCGGTTACATCAGCGTGCAGCGCCGTCACATCGGGATGGGTTATCCGGAATTGAGCCAGCGCCTCTTCATCGCGATCAGCGATTGCGACTTTAGCGCCTTGCGCCGCGAACGCCTCAGCAAAAGCGCACCCCAGCCCGGAGGCTCCGGCAGTGATGAAAACCCTCACGAGGCAGGCATCCGCTTTGTCAGATTCAGCTTTTGACGCACCGCATCCGGACCCATGATTTTTGCGCCCATGCCCTCAAGGATCGTGACGGCCCGCCCGACCAGCTGCGCGTTGGTGGCCTTGACGCCTTTGGACAGGAACAGATTATCCTCCAGCCCGACACGGACATTGCCGCCGTGCAGCATCATCGCGGCAACATAGGGCAGCTCGTTGCGGCCGATGGAAAATCCGGAATAAACCCAGCCCTCCGGAATGGCATTCACCATCGCCCCGAGAGTTTGCATATCATCCGGCGCGCCCCATGGAATGCCCATGCAAAGCTGGACCAGTACCGGATCATCAATCAGCCCCTCTTTAACAAGCTGTTTGGCAAGCCAGAGATGACCGGTATCAAATGCCTCAATTTCCGGTTTAACTCCAAGGTCTTTCATACCTTGTGCCATGGCCCGTAGCATGGCGGGGGTGTTGGTCATGACGTAATCACCCTCGCCGAAATTCATCGTGCCACAATCGAGCGTACAAATTTCCGGCAGGCATTCGGCAATATGAGCCAACCGCTCTGTCGCGCCTGCCATATCCGTACCGGCACTGTCAGGGGGCAAAGGCTGTTCCACCGAACCAAGCGTCAAATCCCCGCCCATACCGGCAGTCAGGTTCAGTACCACGTCCACATCGGCGGCACGGATGCGATCCGTGACTTCACGGAACAATTTCGGATCGCGAGAGGGCGCGCCGGTTTGAGGGTCACGGACATGGCAATGCACTATGGCGGCACCGGCCTTGGCCGCTTCAATCGCACTATCGGCAATTTGCTGAGGGGTTACCGGCACGAGGTCGGATTTACCGACCGTGTCGCCGGAACCTGTTACGGCGCAGGTAATAAACACATCCCAATTCATAGTGTCCCTCTCATTCTGTGAATATCAGGCATTTCAGTTTTTCCGGTGATGGCAAGGACAGCCGCTTTCCGCAAGGCCATTCGCGACCTCTGATGCCGCTTGCGGGACAGGCTTGCGGGGTAAAGCCAAGCATGGAACAACGGAAGCGCGCACCTGATTAATGGAGTTCCCCATGGCTACCGATATTCTCATTCCCAATAAGATGCTCGCATCCGCCGATGCAGCTCTTGCCGAAGCTTTCACGGTTCACAGGCTATATGAAGCATCGGATCGCGATGCTATGCTCGCCGGGGTCGCCTCGAATATCGGTGCTATAGCCAGTAGCGGCGGAGCGGATCGTGCGCTTATCGAGGCACTGCCGAACCTGAAACTGGTCGCGCATTTCGGCGTCGGGTATGACCCTGTGGATGTGGTGTGCTGTAAAGAGCGCGATATCCGCGTAACCAATACACCCGATGTGCTTAACGATGCCGTGGCCGAAATGACCCTCGGGCTGATGTTAGCACTGGAGCGGCGCATTCCCCACGGGGATCGCCACGTCAGAGAAGGTGCCTGGGAAAGCGGCGGATATCCGCTGACCGGAGAGCTGACCGGCAAAACAGCCGGGATCATGGGGCTTGGCCGTATCGGAAAAGAAATCGCGCGGCGGCTACAGGTCATGAAGATGAATGTGGTCTATCATGGCCGGACCGAACAAAAGCACGAGCCTTATCCGTATTACGCAAGCCTCAAAGACATGGCTGCGGCATCCGATTGGCTGATTGTCGTGGTGCCCGGTACGCCGGAAACGACCAAAGCGGTGAATGCGGATGTGCTGAAGGCGCTCGGGCCGCAAGGGGCACTTCTGAATATCGGGCGCGGTTCGGTTGTCGATGAAAAAGCGCTGATTACCTGCCTGTCCGATGGCTCTTTAGGTGGAGCCGCGCTCGATGTTTTCGAGGATGAACCCCGCGTTCCGGAAGCCTTGCGCGCCATGGATAATGTTGTCCTGCAACCTCACCAAGGCTCGGCCACGCACAAGACCCGCTGGGCCATGGGTGATCTGGTGGTGCGGAATATCAAAGCGCATTTTGCCGGACAGCCGCTGATCACACCGGTTGCCTGAGACAGGACACCGGCCCCCGCAAAAAGACGAACGGAGAGACCCCATGGCAAAAGTTACCCTGCTCGGCACCGGCATCATGGGCGCGCCCATGGCACGCAATCTGGCAAAGGCCGGTTTTGATGTGACGGTGTGGAACCGCTCACCGGATCGGGCTGAGCCGCTTGCGGATTGCTGCACCATTGCGGGCAGTGCCGCCGAAGCGGTCAGTGGTGCTGATGCGGTGTTTACCATGGTGGAAAATTCCGCTGCGGTTCTCGATATTCTGTTTGGTGCCCATGCCGCCCATGCCGCCAATCCGGATGCGCTGTGGATTGATACCTCTTCGATCCAGCCTTCGGTTGCCAGGGATTGCGGGGCAAAGATCGGGCGCTTTCTGGACTCGCCGGTTTCGGGTGGCCAGAAAGGGGCGGTTGAGGCAACGCTGGCCATTATGACCGGCGGAGAAGCGGCGGATTTCGCCGCCGCAAAACCCTATCTTGAGGCGCTGGGCAATCCCACTCATGTCGGGCCGAACGGCGCGGGACAGGTCGCGAAACTCGCCAATCAGCAGATTGTCGCGATTACCATCGGCGCGGTGGCCGAGGGCCTGATGCTGGCGCAGGAGGGCGGGTGCGATCCGGCGGCTGTACGAACAGCTCTGATGGGCGGATTCGCAACCTCGAAAATCCTGGACCTGCACGGCGAGCGGATGCTGAACCGCAACTGGAAGCCCGGCGGCCCGCTGCGGATGCAGCTCAAGGATTTGAACAACGCATTGGAGGTCGCGGAAGCCGCCGGTCTGGACCTGCCGCTGACGCGGCAATCGCAGGCAGCCTATGAAAAGCTGACAAACAGGCTGAACCTCTCCGAAAATGATCACAGCGCCTATATGCGTTATCTCGAAGCCCTGAACCCCGGGAAACGGTTCGGTACGGTTGAGGATAATGAATAGTGTTACGTGGTATGAACAGTTCACTTCATAAGATGAATGAAGCTTGAAAGGATCCCTCAAATCCGCAAAGTCAACGCATGACCGATTGGAAAAACGATGTTTATCGCACCCTGAAACAGGCGGGCATAAGGCACCTCGCTTATGTACCCGACGCGGGTCACACCACTGCGATAAAGCGGTTTGAAGCTGATACGGAGTTAATTCTATCGTCCTGACCACCGAGGAAGAAGGCATAAGGTACCTTGCCGACACGTGACTTGGCGAAGAGCGCAGGGCGCTTTTGATTAAATCCAGCAGTGTCTGCCTGTAACTGCATGAATACGCTATCGCTCAACGCCAATGCGAAGCTTTCTCTACTGATGGCTGTACCATGCGTGGGGATTAGGCGGAGTTCAACCCATGGCAAAACCTGATGGGTCAAGCCATTGAAGCTACCCTCAATCTGATAGGCCTGCGGACCTGGCGCGCGGATAAACCGGAGGATGTAGCGCCACTGATTAAGGGCGCAGAGATATGCTGGTCCTTACCGGCCTTGGGTCGCCCCACATATGATGTCACGGCGGCAGGGGCATCCGCGCAATTATTACCTTTAGGATGCGATGGGCAGTTCAACGATGATCGGATTGGGACTTGCGAAGCCCCGCCCTGCCGACACAGTACCGGTCGTCACCGCACACGGCATCTCGATGGACAAGATCGCGATGCCGTGTGCGGTTGGACTACGCGGGTGACAGGTAGAGATCAAGAACCGCTTTCGCGCGGCTCCCGGGGTTATATAGCCTTATGACCTAAGCCGGTACGCTCTCTTCTTCCTGTGCGGATTTCGCCTTATAAGGCGCGCGCGGGACAAGTTCGCCGTCACCGCCCGGGCGTAGACCGCATTCCATGAAGATGCGTTTGGTACAGCCTGCGCAGGGCGGACCGTCCAGACGTTCCAGCACACCGGCGACCGCATCACCCTTGTTGGAAAAGATCATCTGGTGGCCACCGATACCGTCGGTTACGCCTAACTTTTCAAGCTGTTTGAGCAACGGCGGGTACCGCGCGACGATATAAAGCCCGCCGCCCCGCCGTCTGCGCCGCCGGGCCTCTTCGACGATGCACATACCGCCGGGCAGGTCGATATCGCCCACGCCTTTCAGGACCAGCACCATGTGCTTCTGGTCGGGGTTCTGGCGTTCAATACGTGCAAAAGCGCGCTCAATCGCCTCGACCGAGCCGAAATAAAGCGCCCCGTCAAGGCGCGTGAACACCGCTTGCGGGCATTGCGGGATATCGTAGATCTGTGCGTTCCGGAAAATTCCGTCCTTATCCGGTGCCGAAATCGCAAGGGTCGGACGGGCCGATTTAGACAGGAAAATCAAAAGCGACAGGATCACGCCGACATAAATCGCGAATTCCAGTTTAACGATAAGACCGGCCAGAAACGTCGCCAGAATGATCGCCATTTCCGCAGGGCTGGATTTGATAATCGTACTGATTTCCTCAAACGAAATCAGCTTATACGCCACCAGCAGAATAATACCCGCCAGCGCCGGAATCGGGATACTTGCCGCCAGCGGGGCCAGCAATAACAGTAACAGAAACAAAAACACCGATGCCGCAATCGCAGAGACCGGCGTTTCCGCACCCGCCTCGAAATTCACGCCGCTGCGCGTAAAAGAACCGGATCCGGGATAGGCCTGAAAGAAACTGCCGACAATGTTCGACATGCCCTGACCGACGATCTCCTGATCCGCATCGAAGCGCCCGCCGGACTTGAACGCAAAGGCGCGGCCAATCG